>CAJXNA010000051.1 GCA_913056415.1 uncultured Chloroflexota bacterium
TCGGTCAGGTCCAGCGCCCGATACACGAAGAGGCCAGGAGGGACGACCAGATGCCAGTCGCCCTCGTGTGGGTCCTCGCCGCTGGCAACGAAAGGACCGTTGGACTGCCAGGGTCCCAGCCAGCCGAAACCGCCGCTGGTGTCCCCGGACTCGAAGCCGTCGGAGGCTAGGCGGGTGAACACCGGCGCCGGCGCATTCGTCGGCGTTGGGGCCGGTGTTGGTGCGGGCTTTGGCGTAGACGATGGCGCGGGAGCTAACGGAGGAGCATCGATGAGTGTCGGCGCCGGCGTAGAGGTCGGCCTTGGGGTGGGAGTTGGCTTAGGTGTGGGCGTGGGAGTGGGGGTAGGCGTCAGCGTCGGAAGAGGCTCGTCCTCCAGCAGTTGGGGTATGGTCACCATCTGCAGACCGCGCTCGCTGAGCCCCTCGATGATCTCCGCCAGCGCGGCGGCGTCCCGTGGATTATCGGTGTGGTACAGGAAGATCGCTCCATTGAAGGCGTTGGCCAAGGTGACATTGACGATGTACTTCGCAGAGCGCCCCTCCCATCCCAATGAGTCGATCAGCCAGAGCACGTTGTACTTGTATCCTTCCGCCCGCACCACCTGGTTGACCGAGCGGTCGTAGTCGCCGTAGGGAGGCCGGAAGTAGGGCTTGGTGCTCACCTCGGCGATCTCCTGGATCTTCTCCTCTGTCCGCCGCAGCTCGTCGCGCATCTGATCGGGGTTCAGCGGCTCGGTATCGGTATCCTCGCCGGTGAAGGAGGCATGGTCCCAGGAGTGGTTGATGACGGCGTGGCCCTCGTCAACGATGCGCCTCAGGAGATCAGGATTGGTTACCGCCCATTCGCCCGTGATGCCGAAGGTGGCCGCCGTGCCGTGCTCCTTGAGGATGTCCAGCACCTCCGGCACCTGCCCGGCTTGCACGCTGGTATCGAACGTCAGGGCCACAGCCTTCACGTCACGCGGCCCTATGTAGACCACCTCCGCCTCCTTCGGCTTAGAGGGCTCAACCGTTGGGTCGCCTATGGGGGCGCCCGCCTGCACCTGCGGGGGACCGACCTCGCCAGCACTGAAACTGAGTACTCGCGAAGGCGAAGGCGCGGGCGTCGGTATGGCTTCCTGCGACGAGGCACCGGAGCAGGCCGCGTAGACGATGGCCGCAAGGGCGAGCGCGGCCAGGCCCGCCCAGAGGGAGAAGCGGCTCATTTCGGGCCGCCGTCCGCGAAAGGCGGCAGGCCGCGAATCTCGCTGATAGTGCCGATGGTGTAGTCCGGGCGCACGCTGCCCTCAACCTCCGGTGGGTCCGTCGAGGCCTCTACCGGTTCGTCCAAGGGTGGCCGGCACCAGATCGCCGTCATCCCCAGCGCCTTGGCGCCCTCCACATCGGCGTGCATGCTATCGCCCACCATCGCCGTCTCCTGCGGCGTCAGATGCATCGCATCCAGAGTGTACTCGAAGATGCGCGGGTGCGGCTTCATGAAACCGATATTGCAGGACAGCGTCACCACCTCAAACAGCTCCGCCAGGCCCAGGTCCCGCATCTCCTGCTGGAAGCGAGGACCTCCGTAGCCGCGATTGGTCACGGAGCCCAGCCGGAAGCCGCGCTCCTTGAGCCAGCGCAGCGTCTCCAGCGCCCCTGGAAACAGCGTGCGACCCAGGAATTGGCCGCCCAGGTTCCACGCCTCCCACAGCTCCTCGCCCTGCTCCGGCGTGAGCGAAAGGCCGTTGCGCGCGGCCACTCTCCGGCACAGCTCCGGATAGCCGGGATCCAGGCTATCGCCGTGGAAAGCGCGCGAGGTCTCCTCCTCCACCGCCAGACGGATATCGCGGCCCAGGTAAAACCGCTCGTCCGTGACCTCCTCGCCCCAGCTCTTCAGCAGCCGCGACAGGCGCCCCACCGTCTCGGAGCGGATCACCTCCACCGGCGGCATGCTGGGGAAGTGCCACAGCGTGTCGCCCAGGTCGAACAGAACAGTGGTGATGCGTGGCGTCATGACGCCCGGATGAATGTGACTACCTGGCGCGCCATGTCTACCTTGAACACGCGCCAGCCAGCCGCCTGCCAGGCGACGGACTGCACGTGATAGCTATCGTTTCCCCACCAGGAGCGGCGCCTGTGGGCCGACATCGGCAGCGCCTTCCCCATCAAACCTTCGATCTGCGTTAACGACAGGATAGCAGTCCCCTCCGTGCGAGCGGAATCCCCCAAGAACTTCGCTAACGGATCGTATTTGGCCATGACGATTCTTGCGGGGATACCTTGATTTTAACAGACGGCGGCGGTGCGAGGGTATCGGCTAGAGAGGTTCCTCGCCTTTCTGCGCCTGCGCCTGCACGCGCACCGGCAGCCCCCAGATGTGGATGAACCCCGGCGCCGCCGACCTATCGAACTGGTCCGCGCTGTCGTACGTCGCAAGCGAGTAGTCGTACAGGCTCTTGGGCGACTTCCGCCCCACTATCGTGGCCATGCCTTTGTGCAGCTTCAGCCGTACCGTGCCCGTGACCTGCCTCTGGGCGGACTGCACGTAGGCCGCCAGGTCCTGATGATGCGCCGTGAACCAGAGGCCGTTGTAGATCAGCTCCGCGTACTCCTGCGCGATACGCGCCTTCAGCCGGCGCTGGTCCTTCGATAAGGTCAGCGCCTCCAGCGCCTCGTGCGCGGCCAGCAGCGTCACCGCCGCCGGCGCCTCATATATCTCCCGCGATTTGATGCCCACCAGCCGGTCCTCCACCATGTCCACCCGGCCAACGCCCTGCTCACCGGCGATCTCGTTCAGCCGCCGCACCAGCGACACCGGGTCCGTCTCGCGGCCGTCCAGCGACACCGGCAGACCCCGCTCGAAGCCGATCTCCACGTAGGCCGGAGCGTCCGGCGCCTCAGACGGCGCCACTGTCCACTCGTAGACCTCCTCCGGCGGCTCCCGCCAGGGGTCCTCCAGCACCCCGCACTCTATGCTGCGGCCCCACAGGTTCTCGTCAACAGAGTAGGGGCTTTCGTGGGTCACAGGCACCGGTATCGAATGCTCCTGAGCGTAGGCGATCTCCGCCTCGCGGTCCATCTCCCAGTCCCGCACCGGCGCCACGATGCGCAGCTCCGGCGCCAGCGCCTGCACCGACACCTCCAAGCGCACCTGGTCGTTCCCCTTTCCGGTGCAGCCGTGCCCGATAGCCGTCGCCCCCTCGGCGCGCGCTGCCTCCGCCAGCTCGCGAGCGATGAGCGGACGCGATAGGGCTGTGGCCAGCGGGTACTGTCCCTGATAGAGAGCCCCAGCCGCCAGCGCCGGGAAGACGAAGTGGCGCACGAACGTCTCCTGGGCGTCCCGCCAGATAAGCTTCGTCGCGCCAGCCGCCAACGCCCGCGACTGCACTTCCTCCCGCTGTCGCTGCATCCCCACGTCGACGGTGAGGGCGATGACTTCGTAGCCGCCCTCCTGTTTAAGCCAGTGCACGGCCACGGAGGTGTCCAGGCCACCGGAGTAGGCGAGCACTATCTTCTCAGCCATCCCCCACCCTCATTTTGGCGTGCCGGACTCGATGCGGCCCAGCACCCGCTCCACGATCTCCACCGCCCGGTCCAGCTCCTCCTCCGTAATCGTCAGCGGCGGCATCAGCCGCAGGGCTGTGGGCTTCACATTGTTGGCCAGCAGCCCCTCCTCCAGGCATAACAGTACCGCCTCCTCCGCCGCCGCGCGATCCAGCTCGATCGCCCAGAGGAGCCCCCTGCCGCGAACCTCCTTCACCATCGAATGGCGGTCGGCCAGTGAGTGAAGACGCCGCTCCAGGTGCTCGCCCTTCTTCGCCACCTGGGCCGAGAGATCGTTCTCGATGATGTGCTTGAGCACGGTATAGCCGACGTGCGCGGCCAGGGGGTTCCCCCCGAACGTGGTGCCGTGATCACCCAGCCCCAGCACCGCGCAGTGGTCCTTGGCCAGGAAGGCGCCAATGGGGAAGCCGCCGCCCAGCCCCTTCGCCACCGCCATCACGTCCACCTCGATGCCGTAGAGCTGGTGCGCGAACAGCGCACCGACGCGGCCCACGCCAACCTGAACCTCGTCCGCCATCAGCAGGATGCCTGCCTCGTCGCACCAGGCCCGTACCTGCGGAAGATAATCGTCATCAGGGACGATGACGCCGCCCTCACCCTGAATCGGCTCCAGGAGAACGGCGGCCGTCTTGCCGGTCGTCGCCCTCTTGATCGCCTCCACGTCGTTGAACGGCACCCGCACGAACCCCTCCACCAGCGGCGTGAACGGCGCGCGGTACTTCTCGGTGGCGGTGGCGGTGACCGTGGCCAGGGTACGCCCGTGGAAAGCGTCCTCGGCGACGATGATCTCGAAGGCGCCGTCGCGCTTCTCCTTCCCCCACTTACGGGCCAGCTTGATGCACCCCTCGACGGCTTCCGCGCCGCTGTTGCAGAAGAACACCTTGTCCATGCCGGTGTGCTCGCACAGGAGCTGGGCGAGCTTGATCTGGGGCACCGTGTAGTAGTAGTTGGACACGTGCATCAGGGACGCGGCCTGCTCCTGCACAGCCTTCACCACCTCCGGGTGGCAGTGCCCCAGGCTCACCGCCGCTATCCCCGCCACGCAGTCCAGATACTCGCGGCCGTCCTCGTCCCAGACGCGGCTGCCCTGCCCCTTCACCAGCGTCACGGGCAGCCGCTTGCCAACAGGGAAGAAGTACCTGCTCTCCAGCTCTACCCAGTTCTCGCTCATACTCCTCCGCTCATCCTACCACTGTGCCCGTCCGGTACTCGATAGCCTCCAGCAGTGCGCCCGTCTTGCGACCGTCGGCGATGACGCTGCGACAGCCCGCCGCCGACGCTTTGAGACACGCCTCCACCTTTGGGATCATACCCCCTTCAATAACGCCGGCCTCAGTCAGGGCGCCGACCCGGGCCGAGGAGAGCGTCGTGACCGTCTCGCCGTCCTCGCCGCGGATGCCGGGGACGTCCGTGAGAAAGACCAGCCGGCGGGCGGCCAGCGCCACCGCCACCGCCCCGGCGGCGGTATCGGCGTTGATGTTCAGTAGCTGTTTCGTCGGCGCCTCGCCCCGCCATTCGACGGCGATGGGCGCCACCACCGGCACCAATCCGCCCTCCATCAGGTCTAGCAGCAACCGCCCATCGACCTCCGCCACCTCCCCAACGTAGCCCAGCTTCCCGTCCAGCACACGCGCCTTGAACAGGCCGCCGTCCGCCCCCGATAGGCCCACGGCACGACCGCCGCCCGCGGTCAGCGCCGCCACCAGCCGCTTGTTGACCAGCCCAGCCAGCACCGCCACCACCACGTCCAGCGTACGGGCGTCAGTCACGCGCAGCCCCCGCTCGAAGCGGGTGGGCACGTCGTGCGCCTTCAGCCACTCGCTGATCAGCGGGCCGCCGCCGTGCACGACGACCGGCCGCACGCCGCGGCGCTGCAGGGCGACGATGTCCTCCAGCGTCGTGTCGTGGGCCCCCAGCGTGGACCCGCCTATCTTCGCGACCACGATTTCAGAACGATCCATTACTCAGAGTATCTCCCAGACCGTACCCTGTAGCCCATCATGTCGTGTACAGGCTGTTGAGTCGCACGTACTCCTCCGTGAGGTCGGAGCCCCAAGCCGTGGCCGTATGCTCGCCAAGGCCCAGGTCAACACGGAAGCGTACCTCCAGCGCCTCGAAGTACGGCTTCGCCTCCCCCTCAGCGAGCGGCTGCGGCGAGCCCTGCTTCAGGAGACACAGCTCATGCCCCTGGGCATCCACCAGCCAGAGACTGGTCTTCGCCTCCTCCATGCGGCAGCCGGAGTTGCCCACCGCCGCCAGCACGCGGCCCCAGTTGGGGTCGTGGCCGTAGACCGCCGTCTTCACCGCCAGCGACCGCACCACCTCCCGCGCCGCCAGCCGCGCCTCCTCCGGCGAGGCCGCGCCTACCACCGTCGTCTCGATCACCTTGGTCCCACCCTCGGCGTCGGCGACGATCGCCTTCGCCAGCTCCGTGCACACGTGGGTGAGCGCCGCGGCAAACGGCGGCGCCAGCGGATGGCCGTCATCGTTGATCTCCTCGCCGCCGGCGAGACCGTTGGCCAACACCACCACCATGTCGTTGGTGCTGGTGTCGCTATCCACGTCGATCATGTTGAACGAGACGTCCACAGCCTCCTTCAGCATCCGGGACAGGAACGGCGCCGCCACCGGGGCGTCCGTGGTGAGGAAGGTCAGCGTCGTCGCCATGTTAGGATGGATCATCCCCGCTCCCTTAGTTGTGCCGCCCAGGGTGTACTCCCCGAAGCGCACCGCCGACTGTTTGGGCCGCGTGTCCGTGGTCATGATCCCCTGGGCGAACGCCAGCCCGCCCCCGACCGACAGCTCAACCGCCTCTACGCCGTGGCGCATGCGCTCCATCGACAGGAAGGTGCCGATCACGCCCGTGGAGGCGACCACGACCGCATGGGGGTCCAGCCCCAGCTTCGCGGCGGCGAGCTGGGCCATCTCCACCGCGTCCCGCGCCCCCTGCTCGCCGGTGGCGGCGTTAGCGCAACCGCTGTTGGCGATCACCGCCTGCGCTGCCCCATCGGCCAGGTGCTTGCGGGTGATCACCACCGGCGCCGCCACCACGTTGCACTGGGTGTACACCCCGGCCGCCGTGCACGGCGCCTCCGAGTAGAGCAGCGCCACGTCCAGCTTGTCCCAGTCCGGCCGCATACGAGCGCGCACCGCGCCTGCCACGAACCCCTTGGCGCTGGCCACGCCGCCCTCGGCCACCTTCTCAATCCCCTCTTTCATAGCTGCCTCAGAATACACGACCTCTCCTCCTACGGGTAGACCGCCGGGGTCTCCAGGCCGGCCGTCTCCGGCAACCCCAGCATCGCGTTCATGTTCTGGATCGCCTGGCCGGCCGCGCCCTTGACCAGGTTGTCGATGACGCTGACCACGACCAGCCGTTCCGTGCGCGGATCGACGGTGGGGTAGACCAGGCACATGTTGCTCCCGGACACCTGCTTCGTCGCCGGCGGCGAGTCCACCACCCGCACGAACGGCTCGCCCTTGTAGAACTCGCGGTAGAGGTCGAGCGCCTCCTCGCCGCTGCGCACCGTCCCTGCCACCAGGGTCGCGTAGCAGGTGGAGAGTATGCCCCGCGTCATCGGAATCAGGTGGGGCGTGAACGTCACGATGGGCTGCGTATCCGGCTCCTCCCCGACGCGTCGGGGCCACATCGCGGCCAGCTCCTGCACGATCTCCGGCAGGTGGCGGTGCCCGCCCAGCCCGTAGGCCGAAACGCTCTCGTTCGCCTCCGCGAAGTGGTAAGCGAGGCCCACCGCGCGCCCGGCGCCGGAAACGCCGGACTTTGAGTCGATGATGAGCTCCGGGCCCACGATCCCCCCTTTCACCGCCGGGGCCAGCGCCAGCAGAGCGCTCTCCGGGTAGCAGCCGGGGTTGGCGACGAGCCGCGACGACCGCACCGCCTCTCGGTTTAGCTCCGTGAGCCCGTAGGCCGCCCGCGACAGCAACTCCGGCGCCGCGTGCTCCACCCCGTACCAGCGGGCGTACTCCTGGGCATCTCGCAAGCGGAAGTCAGCACTTATGTCGACTACCGGCACGCCGTCCCGCACCAGCGGCGCTACCGCCTCCGCGCTGGCCGCGTGGGGCAGCGCCGAGAACGCAAAGTCAACCTCGCCCAACTCCTCGCCGATCGTCAGGTCGTACGAAGCCAGGTGAGGAAACACCTCGGCCAACGTCTTGCCGGCGGCGCTGCGGCCGCTGACGCTGCTCAGTTGCGCCTCAGGGTGAGCGTAGAGCAGCCGCGCCAGCTCCGCGCCGGCGTAGCCCGTGACGTTCATGATGCCTACCCTGACCATAGCGCTCCTCCAAAAGCGAATCGCCCCACCGCTTACAGCGGTGGGGCTTCCGGTTGTGCTCTGGTTTCGGTTGCTAGCGACTGCCCGCAGGCACAGGGAACCCACCGCCGAACGAAGGTCGCGGTCGCGGCTGGGCGTCCCGAATGCGCAGCGCAGTCATGATGAGCACAGAATACGGATTCGCAAGCCGAGAGTCAAGGCCGGTACGCGCCCCCTACAGCTCCGCGACCTGCGGAATCACGTCCCGCCCCATAACCTCGATCGGGCGCAGATGCTCAACCCCGATCAGCGCCCCGATGACCGTCTGCGCGCCTGCTTCCGCAAACGTGCCGAGCTGCTCCACAAGCTGGCCGGCGTTCTCGCCCTCCTGCCCGACGTTCAAGACGAAAAGCACCGTCTTCTCGATCTCGTCGTAGTTGCGCCCTTCATCCTGGCAATGTTGGCGCAGGACGTCTAGCTTGTGCCTCACGGTAGCGGGGTCGCCGAAGAAATTGCAGGCGTCAGCGTATCGCGCCACCAGCTTCAGCGTCTTGCGCTCGCCGCCGCCGCCGATCAGGATGGGCGGACGGGGCTTGCTCAGGGGTTGCGGTGAGCTGATCGTCTCCGCCAGTTGGTAGTGCTTGCCCTCGTACGGACCGTTATTGTCGCTCCACATCTGCAGCGTTATCTGAAGCGCCTCCTCCAGCCGCTCGAACCGCTCCCGCAGCGACGGGAACGATACGCCCAGTCCGTGATGCTCACGGTCGAACCAGGCGGCACCGATACCCAGACAGGCACGCCCTCCCGAGAGCACGTCGAGGGTGGTGACCTGCTTCGCCAGGATCCCCGGGGGACGGTAGGTCACCCCGGTAACCATCGTGCCGAGCCTGACGCGCGAGGTGTGACCGGCGAGGTAACCCAACGCAGTATAGGCCTCCAGCATGTCGAGCTCGACGGCGCCCACCATGGGAATCTGAAAGTAGTGGTCCATGACCCAGATCGAGCTGAAGCCGGAGTCCTCCGCCGTCCCTGCGATCTCTCCGAGACGCTGTCCCATTTCGGCAGCCCCCTCAGGCCAGGTGAACATTGGGATCTGAAGGCCTAGCTTCACGGCGTCCTCCCTTTAAAATGCGAAATAACCGTCTATCTAGGTGTCTACCCGATAGCATAACACCGGCTCGTAATTGGGCTTCAGGCGATCCGCTTCACACGTTTCTTCCCCAGGTAAACCGGCGCCGC
This sequence comes from uncultured Chloroflexota bacterium, assembly GCA_913056415.1. Lineage (GTDB taxonomy): Bacteria > Chloroflexota > Dehalococcoidia > SM23-28-2 > RBG-16-64-32 > JADFNQ01. The sequence goes on from CAJXNA010000051.1 coordinate 9,054, forward strand.
AGGACAACGGTCGTTCAGGGGGCACTCAGCGCAAAGGGGCCGCTGCGCCTTGCAGAGCCCTCGCCCGTGATTGATCAGCGAGACGTGAAACGGATACACCTCCTCCGGCGAGAGCATCGCCTCCAGCAAGTCGTGCGCCTCCGCCGCGCCGGTCTTGGCCGGCACCAGCCCCAGCCGCTGCGATACCCGTTGCACGTGGGTGTCTACGGGCAGCGCCGGCCGCCCCAGGGCGAACATCAGCACGCAGGCGGCCGTCTTTGGCCCCACCCCCGGCAGCGACCTCAGCCACGCCTTCGCCTCCGCCAGCGACATCGCTCCCAGGAACGACAGATCGAACGACGCCGTCCGACGCCACACTTCCTCCAGTATCCCTTTGATGCGCCCCGACTTGGTCGGGGCCAGCCCGCCCACCCGAATCTCAGCCTCGATCTCCTCCGGCGCGGCCGCCATCATCTCCTTCCAGGTGGGGAAGCGCGAGTGCAGGCGCATGAACGCCCGTCCTGAGTTCGTATCGGACGTGTTCTGGGAGAGGATGGTGAGCACCAGCTCCGTCATCGCATCCTCGTGCGGCCGCCACACCGGCCGCCCATACAGGGCCGACAGCCTGCCCACGATCTCCGCAGGCGACAGCGGCAACGCCTTCGTTTTCGTCTTCGCCACGGTTACGGGTTGGCGGCGAAGTAGTCCCAGACCGCCTGTGCCACCGCCACGATTGGCTGAGGCTCCCAGGCGCCGTCAGACAGCACCGCGATGATATAGGGGCCGGCAGGGCCCCAGACCAGCGCCACGTCGTGGGTGGCGTTCGTGAAGTTGCCGGTCTTATGCGCTACCGCTACATTCGGAGGCACGCCGGAAGGGATGCCGCCGCGAATCGTCTCCTGCAGCAGCATCGCCAGCATCTCCCGCCTGGACTCCTCCGTCACCCCTGCGCCCGCTGCCACCGCCGCCATGAGCAGGGCCATATCACGCGCGGTCGTCGGCAGCTCGGTGGTCAATACCGACATATCGTCGATCCCCAGCGACCTCAGTGTCTGTTCCACCCGCACGGGGTTCACCACGTCCTGGATCATCACCGCCGTGGGCGTATCGCTGACGATAATCATCGCTTTAAGGGCGTCAGCCACCGTGAGCATGTCGCCCTCCTCCAGCTCAAGGTACTTCAGTGTGCCGAAGTCGTACTCCACGTACTCCTCATCCAGCGTCAGCAGCTCAGCGAAGTCGACTTCCCCAGCGTCGCGCTGGCGATAGGCCTCAAGCAGGAGGGCCAGCTTGAACAGGCTCGCCGCGTAGTACACCTGACCCTGGTTGATGGAGGCGGAGCGCCCGTCCTCCAGGTTCCACACCACGACAGAGTACTCGCCGTCGTAACCGGAGAGAGCAGTGCCGATCAGGGTCGCCAGCGCCGTGTCTTCCTGAGATGGCGCGAAAGTCGCCGGCAGCGGCGGCACCGGCAGGTCGGCGACCAAGTACTCCAGCGACCTCACCTCCGGCAGGTGGACGGTGGGCACCGGCTCCGGCGTGGCAAGCGCGGATGCAGCCGTCGGCTTAGGCGTCGCCGTGAGTTCGGACATCTGCTCCGAACGGGGGGTGATACCCACCGTAGGTTCGCCGCCGCCGCTCCCGC
>CAJXNA010000052.1 GCA_913056415.1 uncultured Chloroflexota bacterium
GCGAGCATCCGGTATTCGGGAAGCGAGACCTCGGGCGGCCGCCACATCGAGGAGCGGATCGTGGCGGCGGTGAAGCACCAGGGTCGGCGAATTCACCTGCGGTAGGAGGGCCGTCACGTCTAGCCCGGCAAACCAGTCAAGGAGCGCGAGGAAGGTCTCCGGGATCACGCTCTCCCTCATTATTGCTGCGACCCGGTGCGCCTGCTCACCTGCCGACCATCCGAACGCGACATGCGCCAGAGTCTCCGTGAATAGCACCCAGTCCTTGTCTATCAGTGCGAGTGCTCCCTGCATTTGTCGCGATTGTAAGAAGTCGGAGCCCCGCGGATACGTGTTCCCCAGGATGAGGTGGGATACCCGCTCCGGGTGACGTGCTGCATAGGCGATGGCCAACAGTCCCCCAGTAGAAGGCCCGAGAAGAGCGAATTTCTCTAGCTCTAGGCGGCCCACAATCGCATCCAGGTCCAGCATGACCGTGTCCAGGGAGAAACCGGCCACGTCGCGCTCCGACAGCCCTGTTCCCCGTTGGTCGAACCGGATGACTTTTCTCGCCTCCGCCAGACGCTCATACCAGCGACGGTACTCGGGAATCCCCCACTCCAACTGAGCTTGGCTCGGCCCGGAGGGCATCTGTACCAACGGGGTCCCCTCTCCCAGCGTCCAGTAGGCGATGCTCACCCCGTCGCTCGTCTTCGCGTACTGGACCTGCGGCTCCATGGCGGGAGTATTGTACTCCATCTGTGCCGAGATGAGTACATGGCGGCGGAGCAGGGGGGCCGCTCGCCCTACGAGAGCCTCAGGACGAGCGGAGGCGGGCAGGCCCTTCGACCCTTCGACAGACTCAGGGTGAGCGGGGGTAGTCTCCAAGGTTGCACCTAACGTACGCGTCATGGTATCGTGACGGCGCTCATGGACTTCCGTCTTTCGCCCGAGGAGGAGGCCTTTCGCCAGGAGGTGCGCGACTGGCTGAAGGAGAACCTGCCCAAGGACTGGAGCGGCGACCGCTTCACCCGCGACCGCGACCCGGAGACGTGGAACATCTATCGCGAGTTCGCCGGGAAGCTGGCGGCGAAGAAGTGGGTGGCGCCCGCCTGGCCGGTGGAGTACGGCGGGCTGGGGCTGAGCGTGATCCAGCAGCTTATCTTCAACGAGGAGATGGCGTACCACCAGGCGCCGCTGGGCTACAGCATTATGGGCGTCGGCTGGGCCGGCCCCACGATCATCGTCTACGGGACGGAGGAGCAGAAGCAGAAGCACCTGGGCGCGATCACGAACGCGGAGACGATGTGGTGCCAGGGGTTCAGCGAGCCCAACGCCGGTTCGGACCTGGCCTCGCTGCAGACGCGGGCGGTGCGTGACGGCGACGACTACGTGATCAACGGCCAGAAGATATGGACCTCCGGCGCGCATCTCTCCGACTGGTGCATCCTGCTGGCGCGCACGGACCCGGAGGCGACCAAGCACAAGGGGATCTCTTACTTCCTGCTGGATATGAAGACGCCGGGCGTCACCGTCCGGCCGCTGATCGATATGATGGACAATCACGCCTTCAACGAGATGTTCTTCGATAACGTGCGTGTGCCGAAGGACTGTCTGCTGGGGGATGAGAACCGGGGCTGGTATATGGCGGCGACGACGCTGGACTTCGAGCGGTCGTCGATCGGCGGGGCGGTAGGCGGTCGCCGCATGGTGGAGGAGCTGGTGGCGTACGCCCGCGAGACGAAGCGCAACGGCAAGCGGCTGTCGGAGGAGGTAACGGTGCGGGTGCGGCTGGCGGACGCGGCGCTGGAGGTTGAGATCGGGAGGATGCTGTCATACCGCGTCGCCTCGATGCAGCAGCGGGGGCTGGTGCCGAACTACGAGTCGTCGATCGCCAAGCTGTTCAATACGGACATGCAGTTCCGGCTGGCGAAGGCGGGGCTGGAGATCATGGGGCTGTACGGGCAGCTGGAGCCGCAGTCCAAGTACGCGCCGCTGCGCGGCAAGTTCGAGCGCCAGTATCTGTGGCAGACAGGGATGATCGTGGGCGGCGGCACGCCGGAGATCCAGCGCAACATCATCGCCATGCGGGGGCTGGGGCTGCCGCGGCAATGAGATATGGGAAAGAGGCGATAGACAACGGGAAAACGGTTGACGCAGGCGGGTAGCGGAGGCTGCCGCCAGAGACAGCGAGATCAGAAGGAGGGACCGCCCCCATGGACCTAGGCCTAGACGAACAGCAAGAGCTGCTGAAGAACTTCGCGCGCGACTTTCTGGAGAAGGAGTGCCCAGAGTCGGTCGTGCGCGAGATGGAGGAGGATGAGAAGGGGTACTCGCCGGACCTGTGGCGCAAGATGGCGCAGCAGGGCTGGATGGGCCTTATTATCCCGGAGGAGCACGGCGGCACGGGCATGAACCTGTGCGAGCTAGTGGTGCTGCTGGAGGAGTTCGGTCGCGCGCTGGTGCCGGGCCCGTACATCTCCACCGTCGTGCTCGGGGCCGTCCCGATCATGGAGGCCGGCAACGATGAGCAGAAGAAGCAGCTTCTGCCTAAGATCGCCGCTGGCGAGACGATCATGACGATGGCGCTCACGGAGCCCTCGGCCAAGTGGGACGCGGATGGGGTTGAGCTGGAGGCGAAGAAGCAGGGCAACGACTACGTCCTGAACGGCGTCAAGCTGTTTGTGCCGGACGCCCACGTTAGCGACCAGATGGTTGTCGTCGCCCGCACGTCGAAGGGGAAGACGCCGGAGGACGGCATCACGGTGTTCCTCGTCGACTCCAAGTCGCCGGGCATCAGCTTCGAGCTGCTGAGGACGATCGCGGCCGACAAGCAGTGCGAGGTGGCGTTCGAGAACGTGAAGGTGCCGGCGGCGAACGTAATCGGCGAGGTGGACAAGGGGTGGCCGATCGTCGAAAAGACGAAGAAGATGGCGACTGTGGCCGCCTGCGCCTATCTGGTGGGGCTATCGCAGATGGACTTCGACGTTACGTTGAACTACGCCAAGGAGCGCGTGCAGTTCGGGCGGCCCATCGGCTCCTTCCAGGCGATCCAGCACAAGCTGGCCGATGTGGTCATCGACGTAGACGGCTCGCGCTTCATCACGTACAAGGCGGCCTGGTCGCTTCAGGAAGAGGAGCCGGACGCCGACATGATGATCTCCATGGCGAAGGCGTGGACGTCCGACGCCTCGCGGCGGGTGGTCGCCCACGGGCAGCAGATCCACGGCGGTATCGGTTTCACGAAGGAGTACAAGATACAACTCTACTTCCGGCGTCAGAAGTGGATGGAGCTGATGTGGGGGGACGCCGACTACCACCGCGAGCTGGTGGCCCAGAAGCTGGAAGTGTAGAGTTTGGCGTAGCCCCGCGGACTGAAGCCTGCCTGCCCCTCCCAAGGCGGGCACGCGGTAGGCAGGTCCGCAGCTCAGGACCGAGCACAAAGGCCGCCCCAACATCCCGTTGGGGCGGCCTTCAGTTTACGCGCGGCTGTCGCGGCGGCGCTGACCGAAGCTTAACCGCCGCGGCATACCTCCCCCTGTAACAAGTTCGGCCCGCCCTTCATCCTACCAAGTGTAAATACGCTCGAAAGTAGAGGTAATGATATGCGCATCTTCACTCGTGTACTGCCGCTGGCGCTGGCGGCGACGCTGTTTGTCCTGGCCTCAGCCTGCAGCAGCGGCGGTGGTGGTGGCGATACTGTCTCCGCGGACCCGCTGGAAATCCTCTCGGCCTCGGCGGAGAGTTTCCAGGAGGATGTGCAATCAGTCGAGTCGGATCTGCAGTTAAGCATCAACGCCGGCGGTCTGGATATAAGCACCAGCTCTCAGATGACGTACCAGGCGCCGGACCAGATGCACATGACGATGGCGATAACCGGCGTGGGAGAGTTCGAGATACTGGCGCTCGGCTCGGAGATATATCTGAACGTGCCATCTATGGGCTGGATAAGCTTCTCGCTGGACGACGTTGGTCTGGAGGAGGTTGGTCTGGATGCGGTGGCGCTGCAGAAAACGTTTAGCGACCACAGCGTGCTGGACTATGCGGCGCTGATCCAGGGCATAGGTGGCGGTGTGGAGGACCTAGGCGATGAGACGATAGACGGCGCCACCTACCGCCACTATCGCGGCAGCGTGGATTTCGCCGCCCTTGTAGCGGCGTTCAGCGACGCCTCCGGCGCTTCCGGTGATCTGGGCCTGGACGACGCCAGCGGAGCCTTGACGTTCGATGTTTGGGTGGACCCGGACAGCTATCTGCCCTACAAGCTCACGGCGAGCGGCGAGTTCCCCTTTGGGATCGACTCGATGGTGTTCGACGCTACGATGCTGTTCACGAGCTACAACGAGCCGGTTGATATCCCGGGCGCGCCCGCTGACGCTATTCCTCTCGCCGGTCTTCTCGCCGGCCTAAACTAGGCTAACGCACCACGTACGAGCGCTTGACAGGGATGTCAGGCGCTCGTACATTATGCGAAGGTGATGAGGCAGTTTATCATAATCCTTGCGGTTTCTCTCTTCCTCCCGGTCATCGCCGGGGCCTGAGCTGGCGTCTCTGGTTGGCCTGCGGTTAATCGCCTACAATAGCTCCGTCATCCTTTTAGCTTATCGGGAGAGCCGCTGTTATGGCCGACTGCCTGTTCTGCAATATGGCCCAGGGCAAGATGCAGGTCGATAAGCTGTACGAGGACGATCTTGTGTTCTCCATTCGCGATATCCATCCGCGGGCGCCGGTGCACGTGATGGTGATCCCCAAGCAGCACATCCCGACCGCGACGGAGCTGACCGACGAGCACGGGCCGCTTCTGGGGAGGTTGTTCTCGGCGGCGGCGCAGGTGGCGCGCCGGGAAGGGCTGGACGAGCGGGGCTATCGGCTGGCTTTCAACGTGGGGGAGCACGCCGGGATGACGATCCCTCACCTGCACCTGCATATGCTGGGCGGCCGCCCCCTGGGCCCCGAAGGCTAGCGCGGCCTTCATCTGCGCAAGGCGCTGACGCTTCCCCGTTGACGATAGTCGCACGGTTGTTCTATTCTCCTCACATGCAATTATGCCCGGATCACGGTTTGGTGCGTGAATGAGGGGAGGCACTCTTGTCCAGCGCCTGGGAGGCCGTTGTGGTTGGCCTCGATTCTCTGACGGCGGCCTGCGCCGCTCTCAACTTGACCTATTTCCTCTACCGCTTGGCCCGACGCCGGGAGGAGACGGCCCCGCGCGCGGTGGCTGCCTTCGCCCTGGCGTTGGTCTCCCTGGGGGCTATGGGGGAGAGCCTGTTCTTCCTGGCCTTGCTCACGGTACACCCTGCGGGCTCTCTCCCCATAGCCCTCCCCTGGGCGCTGGTGCGCGTCTTGGCGCTGGCTGGCGCTGGATTGATCAGCATTCTTATCCTGCGGCGGCTGGTCGCCGATAGGTGGTTTGAGGACGCCCGCCCGTGAGCATGCTCGCCGTCGCCATACAGCGCAGGGAATGGGAGCTGGCTTCTCTCTGCTTGCTCATGGGCGTCGCGGAGGCGGCGGCCGCTCTGCCGCCGGACGCGGTGGAGGGGCTGCTGGAGGTGCTGGCGGGGCTGGAAGACGAGGATGATCGCTCCCCCCGACAGGCCGGTGCCCGCCGTGGCCGCCGCCGCTAAGCGCGCCCGAGCCGTGCCTACCGGCAGGCAGGTCACGGCCCGCAACTTCTACCATGGGGCTGTGGACCAGGCGGAGCGTCTGGACCTGGAGCGGGCTCAGGAGATCGAAGGGTTGGACGATGAGATCGCCCTGATGCGGGTCAGGCTCAAGCGGGCGGTGGAGGAGCGTCCGGAGGATGTGCAGCTCCTGATGAAGGGGCTGGGGATCCTGGTGCGGGCTGTGGGCGCCCGCTACCGCCTCTCACCCAAGTCACGCAAGGACCTGGCGGAGAATCTGGCGGCTGCGCTGAACAGCCTGGGCGACCAGCTGCTGCCGCCGGAGGGGTGAGGCGGTGTCTCGGCGTCTGAACGAAGCTCTCGGGCGCTTTCGTCCGGACGGACGCCCGTCTGGGCGCCGTCGCGCCGATGATGGGGGCGATAGCCGCAGTCGCGTTTCGGCGGCGGAGTTCAGGGCGGCCACGGAGGAGCGGCTGTGGAGCCTGGAGCGTGAGGTGGCGGAGGTTAAGGGCCGCATCAATGGTCTGATCTTCGTGGTGGCCGGCGCTGTGATCACGCAGGTGGTCCTCAGGCTGGTTCAGTAGCGTATCCGCTGTCGAAGTCCCACGACAGGCTGAAGCCTGTCCCACGGAAGTATTCCCCTTCCCGCGAAGCCAGGCTTAAGCCTGGCCTTCGGCGTGGGATCGATGTCACGCCCTTATCGATGCCACGCTGATACGTCGGCGTAGTGCTAGTCGCAGGGATTCCGCGCCAGGCTCCCCTTGACTAAGCAGAACGGGTGTTCTATCATCTGGTTGCGATGCTTTCCCGTACATCCGTTCGTCTCAGCAGGCTGCGCCCATACCAATGCCTGCCCGGCCGCGCGATCGTCGATTCGGCGCTGAACCGGCGGGGCCTCAGCTTCACGGTGGTGATGGCGCGCCAGGCGGGGAAGAACGAGCTATCGGCGCACGTGGAGCTTTTCCTGCTGGCGAAGAACACGCTGCGTTCGCTGGACGGCGTGAAGTGCGCTCCCACCTTCGATCCGCAAGGTCGCATCAGCCTGCGGCGTCTGTGGAGCCGCATCGCTGAGGCGGGGCTGGAGCCGCTGGCCGCCCGCGAGGACGGCCACTCGATACGTCTGGGCCGCGCCCGGCAGCTCTTCCTTTCGGCGGAGGCGGCGGCGAATGTGGTCGGTCACACCGCATCGCTGCTGCTAGAGGTGGACGAGGCTCAGGATGTGGACCGCGAGAAGTTCGACCGCGAGTTCCGGCCAATGGCCGCGCCCGCCAACGCGACCACGGTCTACTACGGTACTCCGTGGGACGACATGACGCTGCTGGAGCAGGCGGTGCAGTCTAACCGGGAGCGAGAGCGCCGGGACGGCGTCCGCCGCCACTTTCAGTACGATTGGGCGGCGGTGGCCGAGCTGAACCCGGACTACGGGCGGTATGTGGAGGGCGAACGGGAGCGGCTGGGGGAGAACCATCCTCTTTTCCTGACCCAGTACGCTCTCAAGACCGTCTCCGGTGGGCGGCTGTTCAGGGCCGGACAGCGAGCCCAGCTTCAGGGTACGCAGCCGCGGCAGAGCGCCCCGACGGATCGGGGGGAGAGCTACGTCGCCGGCCTTGACATCGGCGGGCAGGAGCTGGGCGAGCCCGGCGCTTCAACTACGCTGAGGGCGGGCTCTCCGAGCGGAGCATCGGAGTCCACAAAGCGGACAGGGCGAGCGCGTGAGCACGATCCCACGGTGCTCACGGTGGCGCGGGTGGTCGCTCCGGCGTCCGACGCGATCGTGCAGGAGCCGCGGCTGGAGGTGGTTGAGCACCTGGCGGTGGCGGGCGAGAAGCACGATGAGCTGTTCGGCCGGCTCGTCGACTTGCTGGGCCGGGTGTGGCGGGTGCGACGGGTCACTGTGGACGCCACCGGTCTGGGTGAGACGCTGGCGCGTCTGCTGGCCAGGACGCTGGGGCCGAGCGTGGTGCGGCCGCTGCGGTTGAGCACGGAGTCCAAGTCGCGGTTGGGCTACAACCTGCTCGCCGCCGTGAACGGAGGGCGGCTGAAGATGTACGCCGCCGACGGCTCGGCGGAGTGGGCTGAGTTCTGGCGTCAGATGGAGCTGGCGCGGGTCGCCTACCGGCCGGGCCGCACGATGAACTTCTTCGTCGACCCTGCCAGCGGCCACGACGATTATCTGATGAGCCTGGCGCTGGTGGTGGAGGCCGCCCGCGACTTGGACCCGCGGCCGCGGGTGGCGCGGGGCCGGTCCGCCCCAACGCGTCGGGGCCAATCGTAGAAAGGAGACGTTGATGGTGATAGAGGTTGCTGCGCGTCCGCCGCAGGTGGAGGCGGGAGCAGTGGGGGCGCGGCAAGCGACGCCCCTACGACGCGTCCGTCGTGATGCCCTGCCGGAGGAGATTCGGTACCGCGACGACGGTTGCGATATACATCCCCAGTGCCTCACCTGCCCGCTGCCCCGCTGCCGCTACGACGAGCCCGGCGGGCTGCGCGGCATGCTGAACGCCTACCGGGACCAGCAGATCGTGGCCCTGCGGGGCGACGGCGCGCCTGTGGACCAGATAGCGGAGCAGTATAACCTGTCTCGTCGCACGGTGTTCCGTATCCTTTCGGCTGGCTCTCCGAGCGGAGCATCGGAGTCCGCAAAGCGGACAAGGCAGGCTGTTTCTGTTGCGCCGGCGGCGGGCAGCGGGGGGAACGGACAGCGATCGTAATCAATTCACAGGAGAAGGGAGAGAAGCGATGCGTGAATCTCTGACCGCGGCCCTGCAGGCCATCGGCTACGTGCTCGTGACGAGCGCCGCCGTGTGGCTGGTGTTCCGGTATGTGCCTTCGCCCTGAGCAGGACGAAGCGTGTGACGGTAGAGCGTACCCGTCGAGGGAGAGGCTTGGACGATGATCGAGACTTTACAGCGGGCGCCTTCGAGGGGCCCAGCGGATGTGCCGCTCCCGCAGCAGCTGGCCCGGTTGGATGTATCGCGGCTGCGGGCCTACCGCGAGAATCTGGATTTCTACCACGGGCAGCAGTGGCTGGAGCCGCGCCGGCGGGAGCGCCGCCTCACCTTCAACTACGCGAAGACGATCGTGGAGAAGACCGCGTCCTACGTCATCTCCGGCTTCTCGTCGTTGGTCGACCCCGTGGATGGCTCGCCCGAGGAGCTGGAGCGGGCTCGCCGCGCTGAGCGCGTCCTGCAGGAGGCGCAGGACGCGAACAACCTCGACCAGCTTGACTTCGATAACGAGATCGACTGCTCCGTGCTGGGGGACGCCGCCTATAAGGTGACCTGGGACGCGCGAGAGGAGCGGGTGCGCGTGTCGGCGCCGGACGTGCAGGGGCTGTACGCCTGGTGGCTGGGGGACGACCCCGGCCGGGTGTGGCGGGTAGCTTCTCGCTACACGCTATCGCGGGAGGAGGCGGAGGCGTTCCTGGCGCCGCTGACGGAGGCGCCCCTGCCCGCTGGCAAGCAGGGCGGCGCGGAGCACACTGTCGTCGAGGTGTGGACGGATGGGGAGTTTCAGCTCTGGCTGGACGGCGTGCTCTTCCAGGAGCAGGCGAACCCGTACGGGTTCATCCCTTTTGTGATCTATCCCAACCTGCGGGAGCCGAAGCAGTTCTGGGGCGTGTCCGACCTGGAGGCGGTAAAGGAGCCGCTGCGGGAGCTGAACCGCGCCGTCTCCCAGCTATCGATGATCCTGGAGATGTCAGGCAACCCGATCGCGGTGCTGGAGAACGTGACGGAGGCGCGTGACATCGCGGTGCAGCCGGGGGCGGTGTGGGAGTTGCCGGAGAAGGCGCGCGCCTATCTGCTGGACCTGCTACAGGGGGGCGGCGTGGGGCTGCACGTGGAGTACGTGAACGTGGTGATGCGCGCCCTGCACGACCTGGCGGAGGTGCCGCGCAGCGCCTTCGGGGAGAACCGGCAGGCGCTGTCCGGGGTGGCGCTGCAGATGGAGCTGGACCCGCTGCTGAAGAAGGTGCAGCGCAAACGGCTGATCCGCTCGGCGGCGCTGCGGCGGCGGAACGAGATGATACTGCGCATCCTGGAGCAGCAGACGGGCGAACGGCTGGTACCCTACCGGTCGCGGATAGTGTGGGGGCCGGTGCTGCCGCAGGACCGCTCCCGTCTGGTTGAGGATGAGACGCGGCTGGTGGCGGCGGGTATACACTCGCGGCGGACGGCGGCGGGGCTTCTGGACGTGGCGGACCCGGAGGGGGAGTGGGAGCGCTGGCGGGAGGAGGAGGGTAGCTCGACAGGCTGAGGATAGGCCGTAGGCTGGATCGCAGTCCCGGGGGAACGTGATGGGATTTCTATTCCGGTTGCCGGGTCGCTCCCTCGTTACTCGCCCTCAAGAACGTCTTAGGTTGGTTCCGCTAAGGAAGGGTAGTGTCCACATGGCCGAGACAACGGGTTGCGACATGGTAGTGCAATTCGAAGTCTCGACGAATACTGTCCAGACGAGACGCCATAAGCGGCCCCCGTCTCGCGTTTCTGGTAACGAGGATCCATGCGTTTCGAAAATCGTTTGCGCGGAGGCCTGCGGGCGCCTGCCGGGGCCCCATTGCATTGATCACCATCTCCGCCGTCACCTGAATTGGTTCTCCTGACCAGCTCTGGGGACCGACCTGCTGCTGATTTGCGATGAAGTAGAACGGTCGTACATCTTCTGGTGAAAGCAGTCCCATGAGGTAGAGATCTAGGTCGCAATATTCGATCCCTTCGGTAACATGATAGTCGAAGAGCGAGGGAGCACCC
>CAJXNA010000053.1 GCA_913056415.1 uncultured Chloroflexota bacterium
CGATGCTCACCCCGTCCTTGGTCTTGGCGTACTGGATGCGCGGCTCCATGGCGGGAGTATTGTACGCCATCCGCGCCGAGATGCGTAGATGGTCACAGAGCAGCGGCACCGTATAATGGGGGCCGTGAACGTCTCCGACCTGGGCGAGTTCGGGCTCATCGAGCGGCTGGCGAAGGCCGTAGGGGCCGACCGTCAGGAGTCGCTCATCGTCGGTATCGGCGATGACGCGGCGGCGTGGCGGCTAGGCGACTCGCTGGTGCTGGCGACCACGGACTCGCTGGTGGAGGGCGTGCACTTCCTGCCGGAGCGCGTGCCGTGGGTCGACCTGGGGTGGAAGGCGCTGGCGGTGAACGTGAGCGACATCGCGGCGATGGGAGGCGACCCTCTGTTCGCCTTGGTCACCCTGGCGTTGCCGCCGGAGACGCCTGTCGAGGATATCGATGGGCTGTACGCTGGCATGCAGGAGTGCGGCCGCGAGTACGGCGTGGCCGTCGTGGGCGGGGATGTGGTGCGGGCGCCCCAGGTGATGATTAGCGTGGCCGTCATCGGGCACGCGGAGCTGGGCGCCGAAGGGCGGCCGCAGATCATGCGGCGGGACGCCGCGAAAGCCGGATTCGTGATCGCCGTCACCGGCAGCCTGGGCGACTCCGCCGCCGGCCTCAAGCGCCTGCAGGACGGCGCTCCCGCGGACGACCCGCTCGTGCGCGCCCACCTGCGACCGAAGCCGCCGCTGGCGGCGGGGCGGCAGGCCGCCCGCCTGGAGGTGCCCTGCGCCATCGATGTGTCCGACGGTTTGCTCCAGGACCTGCGCCACGTCTGCGACCTGTGCGAGCTGGGGGCGGTGGTTCGGGCCGACGCGGTGCCGCTGAGCCAGCAGCTGCGCAGCGCCTTCACCGCTGAGGAGGCGCTGGCGCTCGCCTGCGGCGGCGGCGAGGACTACCAGCTCGTATTTATCGCGCCCCAGGAGACGATGCGCCTCCTGCGGGCGTCAGCGCAGGTGCGAGTCACCGTCATCGGCGAGATGGACGAGCATCCGGAGCAGCGGCCCCGCCTCATGGACGCCTCGGGCGTGGAGATCAAGCTGCCCGAAGCGGGCTGGGACCACCTGCGGCCGGACGGCCGCCCGTCTGGGCGGGCGTGAGTAAGCCTGCCCTGAGCGAGGCTGAGGGGACGGCTCGCTTCGCCAGCCGCGGCCCCGGCGAGACGCGCCGCCTGGGCGCGCGGCTAGGACGGCTGCTGCGGCCAGGGGATACCGTGCTTCTCTCCGGTGACCTGGGCGCGGGGAAGACGGTGTTCGTGCAGGGGATCGCCCGCGGCATGGGGTTCCAGGGGTCGGTGTCGTCCAAGTCGTTCGTGCTAATGGGCGAGTACCAGGGGCGTGAGTTCAAGCTGTACCACGCTGATCTCTACCGGCTGGAGGCGCCGGAGCAGGCAGAGGAGCTGGCGATGGAGGAGTACTGCGAAGACGGAGCGCTGGTGGCCGAGTGGCCGGAGCGAGCCCCGCACGTATTCGCGCCGGATAGCCTCCGCGTGCGGTTTGAGGTGACCGGCGAGCGCACTCGCGGCCTGATTCTGGAGGCGGGAGGAGTACGGGCGCGGGAACTCGTGGAGCGTTTGATCGCCGACGCAGCGCCGGTGCGGAGTCGGAGACGCTGACGTGGAGCTCTCCATCGACACCGCCTCCGAGACCGCCTCCGTGGCGCTGTCGCTGGAGGGTGTCCTTCAGGCGGAGGTCACCTGGCGCTGCCGTCGCAAGCACACGGTGGAGCTGCTGCCCACCATCGAGCGTCTGCTGTCCCAGGCGGGGGCGACGAAGCAAGAGCTGACAGCGGTATTCGCCTGCATAGGGCCGGGGATGTACACGGGGTTGAGGGTGGGCGTGAGCACCGCCCAGGGGCTGGCCTACGCCCTCAAGCTGCCGGTGGTCGGGATCGGGCGGCTGGAGCTGGACGCCTACCAGCACGCCACCTTCCCGGGCCGGATCGTGGCGGTGCACCGCGCCGGTCGGGGTGAGCTGGCCTGGGCCGCCTACCGGTCGCGCCCGTGGCGTCAGGTCACAGCCCCCCGTCTGGACTGGCCGGCGGACCTGGTAGCCGCCAGAGGCGGACGGGGCAGGTCGCTGTTCTGCGGCGAGGTGGACGATGAGCTGACGGCGACGATAGCGGAAGCGCTGGGCGACAGGGCGGTCATCGCGGCTGAGGCGGCCTCGGTCAGGCGGGCCGCCTCGTTGGCGGAGCTGGGGTATCGGCGTCTGGCCGACGGCGAGGGGCAGGGCCCGGAGGCGTTGCGGGTGATCTACCTGCGCCCGGCGGCGATCGTCCCTCCAAAACGCTAGCCCGTAGCGGCGCCGGTGCTACAATAGGGCGCAACGTGGAACGCACCCTCGTCCTCATGAAGCCGGACGCGATGCAGCGCGGCCTCGCCGGCGAGGTCCTGTCGCGGCTGGAGCGTCGCGGCCTTCGTATCGCCGCCCTGCGCCTGTTCCAGATGGACGAAGCGATGGCCCGCCGCCACTACGGGGAGCACGAGGGCAAACCGTTCTACGAGGGGCTCATCTCCTACATCACCGCCTGCCCGATTATCGCCGCCGTCTTGGAAGGCAGCGACGCCGTGGAGGTCGTCCGCAGGACGATAGGGGCCACCAATCCCGCTGAAGCCGAGCCCGGCACTATCCGCGGCGACCTGGCGCTGGAGACCGGCCGAAACCTGATCCACGGCTCCGACTCCCCGGAGTCCGCGAAGCGGGAGATCGCCCTCTTCTTCCGCGAGGACGAGCTGCACTCCTACGCTCGGGACGTTGATCGGTGGCTGTTCGAAGGCTCTGACTGAGGACGGCTGAGCGGACGCTACTGTACCCGCAACAGCGGCGTCGCATCGTGCCACAGCGCTTCCAGGTCGTAGTAGATGCGCTCCTCCTGGCCGAACAGGTGCACGATGACGTCTCCGTAGTCCAGGAGCACCCAGCCGGAGGCGGCTTCGCCCTCGCGGCCCATCGGCTTTACGCCGTCCGGTGACAGCCCTTCGTCCACGGACTCCAGCATAGCCTTAAGCTGGCGCACGGTTTGGGCGCTGGCGAGGACAAAATAATCGGCGAAGGACGCGACCTTGCTGATGTCCAACAGCAGAACGTCCTCCGCCTGCTTATCCGCCAGGATATCTACGATCTTGCGAGCCAGCGCTCCTGCTTCCAGGTGTCCCTCCTCACCCGCCCTTCTAGCTGTGGGAGAAGTATTATAACATGTCAGCGGTATGTCTAACTCTCGTGTGGTTGTGGCCATGTCCGGGGGCGTCGACTCCTCCGTGGCCGCCGCTCTGCTTCAGGATCAGGGGTACGAGGTAGTGGGCGTCACGATGCGTCTGTGGACGCAGGAGGACCCCGAGGCTCCTCGCCATCACCGCCGCTGCTGCTCCGTGGAGGACACGGAGGACGCTCGCGCCGCCTGCGACCGGTTGGGTATCCGTCATTACGTCCTCAACTTCGAGCGCGAGTTCGCCAGCGGCGTGGTGGACCAGTTCGTGCAGGAGTACGCGCGCGGACGCACGCCCAACCCCTGCGTTTCCTGCAACGACCACGTGAAGTTTCGCCCGCTGCTGAAGCACGCCCTGGCCCTGGGCGCCGAATATCTGGCGACCGGCCACTACGTCCGCCTGCGGCGGAACGGTAACGGCTACGAGATGTGGCGGGCCGCCGACCCGGCGAAGGACCAGTCCTACTTCCTCTATACCCTTGGCCAGAAGGAGCTCTCCCGAACTCTGTTCCCGGTTGGCGAGTACCCGAAGGACGAGATCCGCGCTATCGCGCGCCGCTACCTGTTGCCCAACGCCGATAAGCCGGACTCCGCCGACATCTGCTTCATCCCCTCTGGGGACTATCGGTCGTTCGTCGCGGAGCGGGTGGCGAGCCGGCGGGGGGAGATCGTGGACGGAGCGGGGAACAGGGTGGGCGAGCACGCCGGGATCATCAACTACACGGTGGGCCAGCGACGGGGCCTGCCCGCCCGCGGCGGTGGTGAGCCGCTGTTCGTCCTGGGCGTTGATGCTGAGACGAACGAGGTGACGGTGGGGCCGGAGGAGGAGCTGCTTGTGCACGGTCTCATCGCCGATGAGCTCTCGTTCGTGTCCGGCGAGACGCCGCCGCAGCCGTTCCAGGCGCAGGCGCGCATCCGCTATCGGAGCGAGCCCGCGCCCGCGACGGTCAGGATGCGGGGCGGCGAGGCCGAGGTTCGCTTCGAGAGGCCGCAGCGCGCGGTGACGCCGGGCCAGGCTGTGGTGTTCTACGATGGGGAAAGGGTGATCGGCGGCGGTACGATAGTCCGCAAGGTCGCCGGATAGCCTTCGCATGCTATAATGGGCCGCGTCCTCGCTATAGGCGGGGCCGCTCAACGCCCCCACAGGAGGTAGCGCCTCATGGAACTCGGCTGGGTAAACACCCCCCAGGACTGGCGTGACGTCTTCATCATGGCCTTTATGGTGGCTGGGACTCTCCTGTTCCTGGTGGGCATCCTGTTCACCATAGTGGTCGGCGGGATGGCCTTCGCCACGGTGCGCAAGGTGAAGAGGGTCGTCAGCGATAGCGTCCAGCCCACGTTGGAGAACGTGCGTGAGACGACGGAGAACGTGCGCGGCACCGTGGCCTTCATCTCGGACCATGCGGTGACGCCGGTGGTGCGTACGTACGGGATCTTCGCCGGGGCCAGACGGTTTGTGGTGGTGGTCAGCCGGTTCACCCGCCGCTCCGGGGACTAACGGAGGTCATCGAATGCGATTCATCATCGGCCTGCTGCTCGGCCTGGGGATCGGCTTCGCGGCGGCGCTGCTGTTAGCGCCGGAGAAGGGCCGTCTGCGAGAGGGTGCTCCGTCCGACGAGGAGAGGCCCGACGAGGGGTTCGGCGAGAACCATGACAGTATGGCCGGGCTGCGCCGCGCCATGAAGGGTCTGCAGGAGCAGGTGCAGGAGGCGTGGGAGGAGGCGCGGCAGGCGGCCCAGGAGGCGGAGAAGGAGTTGCGCGCCCGCTACGATCGCACGGTGTCCAAGCCCAAGCGCTAACGCCGGGCTAGGGCAGGAACCCCAGGTAGGTTGTGAAGTCCACTGCCCCCTCTGCTAAACTTGACGCGGAGGGGTGCCGGAGTGGTTGAACGGGGCGGTCTCGAAAACCGTTGTACCGCTTTCGCGGTACCGTGGGTTCGAATCCCACCCCCTCCGCCATCGACAGAACCGAGAACCTAGAACCCAGAACCGACACGATTCCCCGGGTTCTAGGCTGTTGGTTGGGTTCTATAGCTCGGAGGGGTGCCAGAGTGGACGAATGGGCACGCCTGGAAAGCGTGTGTACCCTTTTGGGTACCGTGGGTTCGAATCCCACCCCCTCCGCCACGACTCACTTTCTAATTCGGCGTGTTGGCAGGGTGGCGGCGTCCTCCTCACCCCAGGCGGTGTCTTCCCGCCCAGCCACCCCCTAAGTTGTTGGAGGCTAGAGCAGTCGCCGCTGCCCGTCCGTGTCTCGCGCTGCCTGTTTCGGTCCTCTCGCGCCATGCCTACCGGCAGGCAGGTCCAGCCGGTCCGTCATCTGGCGGGCGTTGCGGACAGCATAGTCGTGGCGGCAGTTGTTCATCAGCACGTGCACCTCGCGGCTGCCTTCCGCCAGGCGCTGTACGCGGGGCGTCCACTCCTCCAACTCCTCCTCGCTGTACAGGTAATCGAACCGCTCGGCGGCGGCGATCCCCTTCTTCTCCCACGTCTCATAGTTGCGGCCGTGCATACGCAGCAGGGCCACGGGGGCAGTGACGCCCACCAGCGGCGGGACGCTGGAGCGGAACCCCTGCGGCTCGTCGACGCAGACGTAGGGGATGGCGTTGTCCGTCAGGAGCTTGAGGGTGCGCTCCTGGTTGCGCTCCGATAGCCAGCGGTCGTTGCGGAACTCCACCGCCATCGTGTACTGGCCCAGCCGCTCGTTCGCCTCCAGGATATAGTCGGTTGAGTCGCGGCCGGGGAGGAACCAGGGTGGGAACTGGAAGAGCACCGTGCCCAGCTTGCCGGCGCTGTCCAGGGGGAGGAGGGCTGATCTGAAGCGGCTCCACAGCTCGTCGCGGAGCTCAGGGGGCGCGTCGCGGTAGTAGAGGTTGCGTTTCTCCTGGAGGGCGGGCGGCAGCGCCTCGCGCATGTCCTTGGGCAGCGACCGCAGCGCCGCCGGGTGGTGGGTGAACAGCGCGTAGGACTTGATGTCGAAGGTGAAGTCGTCCGGAGTGCGCTCCACCCAGAGCGCGGCGTTGCGCTCCGAGGGGAAGCCGTAGTAGGTGCTATCGACCTCGACGATGGGGAACTGCTCGGCGTAGTAGCGCAGCCGCTCCTCCGGCGACTTGGCCTCGCGCGGGTACCAGCCGCTATCGACGAGGGTCTTGTCGGCCCAGGAGCAGGTGCCGACGAGGATGCGGGCGGTCATGGCTCGATTATCGCACGGGGGCGTGTCATAATCGGCCCTGCTATGCGACGTACCCTGGAGGTCACGGAAGCGCTTCGCCTGCTGAACGGAGGGCCGGTGGTCCTGGTCACGACTCGCTGGCGCAAGCAGACGGACGTGATGCCCGCTATCTGGACTACGCCCCTGGCCCACAAGCCGCCCCTGATCGGCGTGGTGGCGCACCCCTCGCGGCACACGCACGACATGATCCGCTTCGCCGAGCAGTTCGCGCTGAACTTTCCCGCCCGCGACCTGATGAACCACGCGCAGTACTTCGGCGTGGTGTCCGGGCGCGACGTGGAGAAGCTGGACCTCTCCAAGCTGCCGACGTTCAAGGCGTTGAAGGTGGACGCGCCGCTGATTGAAGGCTGCATCGCCCACATCGAGTGCGGGCTGGAGGACGCGCTGCGCCTGGGCGACCATACGCTGTTCGTGGGCCGGGTGTTGGCGGTGCAGGCGGAGAGCGACTCCTTCGACGAGACGTGGCTGGTGGGCGAGCCGGATTACCGGCCGCTACACTACCTTGGCAGCGACCGGTACGCCGTGCTGGGGGAGCGCCTGCAGGCGGAGCTACGCACTACGGAGGAGGGGGCGATAGAGCTGGCGGAGACGCCGGAGGAGCGGGAGCGGCGGGAGGAGGAGGAGGCGCGAGAGCGGGAGCGGGCGCAGCGGGAAGGTGAGGAGGAGTAGGTACCGCGCTAACCCTGAGGGCAGTCCCCTACCTCGATGCTGCCGCTAAGCCCATCCACCGTCACGTTATAGGACCCGAACTCGCTGATGGGGACCCTGGCTTCGGCCGTTCCGTTGGCGTTGGCGACGGCGGAGAACGTGCCGTCTCCGATCACGCCCGGTCCCGTGACACTCCCTGAGACTGTCTGCCCCGGCTGAAGGCCCGATACCCGGACTATGACGTCGCTCTCCTGACCGGGGATCCTGTGATCGCAGTCGAGAGCCAGAGTAGCTGCGCTCGGCTCCTCTGTAGGGGCCGGCGTGGGGGTCGGCGTTGGCTGTGCAGTCGGTGTGGCCGCCGGGGTCTCGCCGCCTTCTGGGGGTGGGGGCTCTTCTTCCATCTGGCCATCGGCCGGACTCAGCTCGAGACCGAGGGACGTGATTTCCCCGACGGCCTGCCCATCGTCATTCTGAAGCGTCGCCGGTCCGTGATCATCCGGAAACTGCAGCGTGAACGGCTCGGTGAGGTCGACGCCCGGGTCGGACTGCAGACGCACGGGATCCTTGTTCGCCTTGGTGTTTTCTTCGTCGAAGCGGAGTATAAGACTAGAGGGTTGAAACTCAGTGATGAGGATCGCTCGCTCCTTTTTAACCTGAGACTGCGCCGTATATTCAAACTGAACGATCTCCGTTTGGATCACCTCATCACCTACTTCACGGCTGGTGCTCACAAAGAACGTCACTCGTCCGAGGTGGTCGTAGAGCATCATTTCTGTCTCGGTCACGGTGATGGTGGCTGTGCCCGTCCCCTGGCCGGAATGGGTGACTGCTTGGCCACCCGCGAGGGCCGCGGCGCTTACCGCTTCCTCAGTGAGGGTAAATTCGATAGTTGCCTCGACATCGAAGAAGTATTTGCCCGGGGCTGGCAGTTCGACTTCTGCGCCGTTCTCGTCACCTCCGCAGGCGGCCAGCAAGGTAAGGACGCCTGTCATCGCTAGGGTGCTGAAGGCGAGAACCCGTTGCCATCTCTTCATTTAGCCAACCCTCATTTGCTAAGCGGTTAGTGCCCATAAACACATATCAGCGGAGAAGCAGCTTGTCAAGGGGGCGGACCGGTAGAGCTTGGGACTTCCCCCGAACCTTGGCGAAGCGCGAATCGCCATTCTAGGAACGTGATTCGCAACCTTACATTTTTTCGTAAAGCATTTGACTTTTACGTTAAAGATGCCCTATCATCCCAGTGCTGAAATCGGCGGCGGGCGGGCACGAGAGGCGCTTGACTCACGCAGCGAAAAGGAGAAGGTTGTGGACTTTCGCTTTACCCCTGAAGAAGAGGCGTTTCGTAAGGAAGTGCGAGAGTTCATCGAGAAGGAGTGCCCGTCGGATCTGCGCGGCGGCGGCGTCAACATCTTCCAGCAGGCGGGCAACCTGTTCGCCTGGCGCGCCAAGGTGGCTAAGAAGAAGTGGGTGGCCCCGGCCTGGCCCAAGGAGTACGGCGGCGGCGGCATGACCATCATGGAGCAGTTCATCTATAACCTGGAGACGGCCCATATGCGCGCCCCCGCCCCCATCTTCATCGGCGGGCTGGGCGTGGCCGTCATTGGCCCTACGATCATCCACTACGGCTCCGAGGAGCAGAAGAAGGAGTTTATCCCGAAGATCCTCTCCGGGGAGCACATGTGGTGCCAGGGCTTCTCCGAGCCCGGCTCCGGTTCCGACCTCGCCTCCGTGCAGACCCGCGCCGTCCGCGACGGCGATGACTACGTGATCAACGGCCAGAAGATATGGACCAGCGTGGCCCACATATCGCAGTACATGCTTCTCTTGGCCCGCACTGACCCCGACGCGCCCAAGCACAAGGGCCTCTCTTACTTCATCATCCCCATGAAGACGCCGGGCGTGACGGTGCAGCCACTGTACAACATGGTCGACACCCACGAGTTCAACGAGGTGTTCTTCGAGGATGTGCGCATTCCGGCCGCCAATCTGCTGGGCGAGGAGAACCGCGGCTGGTACCTGGCCGCGACTACCCTGGACATCGAGCGCTCCAATATCGGCTCCGCCGTAGGGCAGCAGCATAACGTGGAAGACCTGATCAGCTTCGCCAAGGAGAACCGGGACAATGGCGTGGTTCGCATCAGCTCGGACCCCTCGCTTCGTCACGAGTTGGCCGAGCGCTACATCGAGGCGACGGCCGCCCTAACGCTCTCCTACCGAGTGGTTACGATGCAGGCCAAGGGGCTCATCCCCAACTACGAGGCTTCGGCCGTGAAGCTTTACTCAATGGAGCTCGTCCAGCGCATCGCCAACACCGGCCTGAGCCTGATGGGTATGTATGGAATGCTGGCCCGCGGCAGCAAGTGGGCGCCTCTGAAGGGCCGGCTGGAGTACGGTTACATTCGCTCGGTGGGCAGTACCATCGAGGGCGGCACCAGCGAGATCCAGCGCAACATCGTCGCCACCCGCGGCCTGGGCCTGCCTAAGACGTACTAAGGATCCAGTCCGAAGGGGAGGGCCAATGGACTTCCGTGACAGGCCGGAAGATGCGGGCGCTGCACAAGGCGTTCGAGCTGGAGGATGGGTAGGGGGCGGCGGAGCGCCGCCGAGAACCTAGAACCCAGAACCTAGAACCGAGCCTACGGCCGGATTGATCGTTTGGGGCTGGGCGTATCTGGCGTTAGATTGTTTTCCGAAAAAGTATCGCTTTGGGGACGGGCAGGCTGTTGAGGTTGCCGGGTTTGCCGCCGGCGCCGGGGCGGCGGCCGCCCCGCCTAGGGGCGGGCACGGCACGCCTAGGGACGGGCAAGCTGCGACGGTTGGGTTTGTCCGACGGTTGGTTGTTGGCGGTGGAAGTCATGGCTGGTAGAGGGGCAGCTTTACGATAGCGATGGGGGCTGAGAGGGGGAAGGGTGAGGTGGCGCGGCGAGTGCTGGGGGCAAGGTAGGGGGCGGCTGACGCGCGCTTACGTGAACGCCGTTTCGTCGACAATCGCTGGCGGGACCAGCGAGATCCAGCGCAACATCATCGCCCAGCGCGGACTAGGGCTGCCCAAGAGCGGCTAACGCGTAGCACTGCAGCAAGAACGCGCTTAGCGGCATCGCCCAATGGGCTGCTGCCAGATAGTTGACGCTACCCGTGCGCGCGTGCACAAATGGGATTGTAGGCACAATGGC
>CAJXNA010000054.1 GCA_913056415.1 uncultured Chloroflexota bacterium
GCAGGCTCGCGAATGTGAAGAACTCCGCTAAGCCAAGTCGAATGTTTATCGTCCACATGGCACGCGTCTCCGCCCCCGCCATGTTACTGTAGCTTTTCGCTCTCGGCCTGTCTGTCGGGCAAGACCTTCAGCTATCGTAGGGTTCTACCCCACGCTGCTCAGCGGCTCCACTCGCCCCGCCTAGCGCCCCTCCTCCGGCAGCGCCACGCCAAGGCTGCGCCACATGTACCAGGTGCCCACGCTGCGATAGGGCCGCCAGGGCTCCGCGATGCGCCGCATCTCCTCCGGCGTGGGTGGGCCCGGCAGGCCGTACGCCTGCCGGAATCCGCGCTGCACGCCGATGTCGTCCACGGGCAGCACGTCCGGCCGCCCCAGCGAGAAGATCAGGAACATCTCCGCCGTCCAGCGGCCTATCCCCTTCACGGAGGAGGCCCTGTTGATCACCTCCTCGTCGTCGAGCGATGCGAACTCCCCCTCATTGAGCTGGCCCGAGGCGAACTTCTCCGATAGGTCGCGCAGGTAGGCGAGCTTCTGCCGGGAGAGGCCGGCCGTGCGCAGCTGCTCGTCTCTGGCGACTATGAACTGCTCAGGCGTAAAGAAGCGCTTATCGTCTGTGCCCAGCACCTCCAGAACGCGGTTCATGATGGCGCGGGCGGCGGCCCCAGCGAGCTGTTGAAAGAAGATGGCGCGTGCCAGCGACCGGAAGGAGCCGTCGCGCGGCTCCATCGCAAACGGGCCGACGCTGTCGATGACGCGGGCCAGAACGGGATCCGCGCTACGCAGATGGGCGACGGCCGCTTCCGGGTCGTATCTGAGCACGGGATGGATTGTAGCACGCCGGGCCGCGCCGCAATAACTAGTCGCACTGTAACACCTAGCCTCCCTTCCTGTTAAAGGATTAGGGTACCTTTTGCGGCGCTTCGATCCTTGGATATATCGCAGTTGAGGAGGGGCGACTTCATGACCACCAAATTCATAGTCCTGGTAGCGGATCGGGATGATCCGAAGCACGGAGAGATCGTGGTTGTGGACACCACCGCTGAGGCCGAGCGGCTTGTCGAGACTCTACTCGATGCCGGCTTCGACCGGGAGCGGGTGCGGGTGTTCAGCGGCACTGAGATGGAGGCGCAGGTGTCTCAGCGCCCCAAAGTGGAGCTGGTGGAAAGGGGCCTGGATGAGCCCACGCCCGCCGACGACTCGCCTGCTGAAGAGGGAGCCAAGCCTGCTGAGGCGTTGAGCGGGGTTCACGTCACGGAGGTGGAGATAGAGAGCAACCCCTCGCGTCCGTTCAGCGCCCCGCCGGAGCAGTCAGTAGAGATGATGCCTGAGCTGCTCCACTAGGCTCCCGCGTTCGACGATAACCCTGAGCAGGCGGTCTCTGACGGAACCGCGCCCGTGTATACTGTCGTACGCGGATGCCGTGTCGACGGGTGGGGGGAACGGCAACCGTGAGATATCTTCGCAGTGCATACATCTCAGGACGTCAGAATAGACCGCGCAGCAAGCCTGCGTCGCTTGCCCGTCCTCATCCTTGTTTCGATCCCCGTCACGGCAGAGATACTGTTTGGTGAGATCATCTTCGCTGGTCATATCGTCCTTCTCGTCGAAGGTCTGGGGTTCGCCTGGGGCCTGGCAGCGTTCATCGCCATCTGGGCGGTGCTAGGGCTGGTGGTGCTGGCGGTCCGGGATATCTTGTGGCCGCGCGTGCTGCCCCTGCTTGAGCCGCTCCTTGCGAGGTTTGCCAGCCATGTAACCGGCCTGCTGGCACATACGCGGGTCAAGGCGTTGCTCATGGTTCTTGGGGTTTCTGTTGTCTCGGCCGTGGCTGGGTTAACCATCGCCCTCGCCGGCGGCGAGATAGCGGACTGGGCGGTCGAGCATCGCGCTAGCGTGGCGACGTTTCTCATTGCCGCTGCCGCTGTACTCGTGATCCTCCTCGTGATCGCGCGGATCGGTCGGGGGATCCAGAGTTGGGTCCGCAGAGTCGCAGCGACCGCGGGCCCGGTGACCCGCTCATTCGCAACCCTGGTGACGATGGTGGCGCTGGGGCCGGCGCTGAGCTGGCTGCTGTTCCGCCTGCTCGGCTATTCAGACCGGACCACCTACGCCCTTACACTGGCTGCTGCGCCCGTGTTCGGCGCCGTCTGGGTGCCGTTCTACGCACTCGGCGCCTGGAGTCTGCTGCAAGGCTTGGCCTGACGGCCTATCCAATGCTCAGGCCCAGCAGGAACAGCGCCACCGCTACCATTACGGACAGCCGCAGGCGGCCGGTCAGCGGGTACGGTCGCAGGCCGGCGAAGATGATCGCGCCGGCGATGGGTGGCACCAGCAGGATGTTGATCGCCTCCGCGGCGGGAGCGTTCGTGGCGGCGAGCAGCGCCTGAAGGGCAAAGGCGAACGCCGCCGTAATCACCGTCAGGAGAAGCAGGCGGCGCAGAGGTATCTGCGGCCGTGGTGTGGACACTGTTTGCGCCTCAGGCGTAAGGTACGATGAGAAGGCGGCTACTGGAGGTACATGCCGCCGTTTATGTTGATCTGGGCGCCCGTTATATACTCGCCCTCGCTCACCAGGAAGCGGCAGAGGCTGGCAACCTCCTCCGGCTTGCCGAAGCGCCCAAGGGGGATCTTCGCCAGCAGCGCCTGCTGCACCTCCTCCGTCAGGTTCGTCACCATTTCCGTCGCGATGAAACCCGGGCACATCGCGTTCACGGTGATGTTGAAGCGGGCGAACTCCTGCGCTGCCGACTTCGTGAAGCCTACGATCCCCGCCTTGGCCGCCGCGTAGTTGGACTGTCCCAGGTTCCCCATCTGCCCCACGATGGACGACATGTTGACGATGCGGCCGCCGCCGCGCTCGATCATGTGGGGCAGCGCCGCGTTGGTGCAATAGAAGACGCTGCTTAGGTCGGTGGCGATCACCTCCTGCCACTCCTCCGCGCTCATGCGACGGATGGTGCGGTCCCGGTTGACGCCGGCGTTGTTCACCAGGATATCGATGCCGCCGAACTCCTTGACGGTGGTATCGATCAGGTTCTGGACGTCGTCCGGGTGGGCCACGCCCGCCTGCACGCAGATCGCCTCCTGGCCTTTGTCCTTAAGCTCGGACTGTAGCTGCTCCGCCAGCTCCTTGCTCTGGAAGTAGTTGATGACCACCTTGCAGCCGTGGTCGGCCAGCTCGCGTACTATGGCGCGGCCGAGCCCGCGGGAGCTTCCGGTGACGATGGCAACCTTACCGTGGTTCAGACAGGACACAGGTGACCCTCCCCATTTGGCTATTTCCTTACTGCCCCGGCCGGTCGGGACGGCATCGATTCTGTATCATGCCATAGCCTTCAGGCTGTGGTGCAGGAAATACAACCTCATACCGCCGTCGGAGCGCGGTAGTCCCCGAAAGCGTTACGCATCACGTCGCAGATCTCGCCCAGGGTCGCGTACACCCTGACCGCTTCCATTATCGGGTGCATCAGGTTCTCGCCGTCGCGGCAGACGTCGTCCAGCCGCTTGAGGGCGGCCTCAACGGCGGCGCCATCGCGTTGCTTCTTGAAGGCGTCAAGTTTCTTGATCTGGGCTCGCTCGGCCTCCGGGTTCACGCGGAAGGTCATCTGCGGCTCCTCTTCCTCAACCCGGAACTTATTGACGCTCACGATCGTCTTTCGGCCTTCGTCGACCGCGCTCT
This sequence comes from uncultured Chloroflexota bacterium, assembly GCA_913056415.1. Classification (GTDB taxonomy): domain Bacteria; phylum Chloroflexota; class Dehalococcoidia; order SM23-28-2; family RBG-16-64-32; genus JADFNQ01. The sequence goes on from CAJXNA010000054.1 coordinate 3,677, forward strand.
GATAGGCCCAGGACGCTTCCTGTATCTCCCGCTGCATGTAGCCGGACTCGATGGCGGTGACGGCGCCTCCCATGTCCAAGACACGGTCTAGGTACTCCCAGGCCCTCTTCTCCAGCTCGTTTGTCAGCGACTCGATGTAGTAGGAGCCGCCCAGGGGGTCCGCCGTGTCGGTGACGCCGCTCTCGTAGGCGATGATCTGCTGCGTGCGCACGGCGATGCGCTGGGCCTCCTCGGTGGGCAGGGCCAGCGCCTCGTCGTAGCAGGAGAGGGCCAGCGACTGCACCCCGCCCAGCACCGAGGCCAGCGCCTGCAGGGTCGCCCTGACGATGTTCAGCTCCGGCTGCTGTGCGGTGAGGGTGGCGCCGCCGGTCTGGACGTGAGTGCGAAACGTCCAGGAGCGAGGGTCCTTGGCGCTGTAGCGCTCGCGCATGATTTTGGCCCACATTCGGCGCAGGGCGCGGTACTTGGCAATCTCCTCCAGGAAGCTGTTCTGGGTGTTGAAGATCCAGGAGATGCGCGGCGCGAAGTCGTCGATCTCCACGCCGCGGTCGAGCGCCGCGTCGATGTAGGCGATAGCGTTGGCGAAGGTGAACGCCATCTCCTGCACGGCGCTGGAGCCGGCGTCGCGGATGTGGTAGCCGCTGATGCTGATGCTGTTGAACTTCGGCAGCTCCTTGGCGCAGTACTCGATGAGGTCGGCGGCCAGCCGCAGCGAAGGCCGCGGCGGGTAGATGTAGGTGCCGCGGGCCACGTACTCCTTGAGGACGTCGTTCTGGACCGTGCCCTGGATCTTATCGTTGGGCACACCCTGCTTCTGGCCGACCACGGCGTACATGGCGACGAGCACGGCGGCGGGGGCGTTTATCGTCATGGAGGTGCTCACCTGGTCCAGGGGGATGCTGTCGAACATCGTCTCCATGTCGTCGAGCGTGTCGATCGCCACCCCCACCTTACCCACCTCACCCTCCGACATCGGGTCGCCCGAGTCGTATCCGAGCTGCGTCGGCAGGTCGAAGGCGACGGAGAGGCCGGGTTGCCCCTCCTTGAGAAGAAACCTGAACCGCTCGTTCGTCTCCTCGGCGGTGCCGTAGCCGGCGTACTGGCGGATAGACCACAACCGGCCGCGGTACATCGTGGGCTGAATACCGCGGGTGTACGGGTACTCGCCCGGGAAGCCTACGTCGCGGCCGTAGTCTGTGTCCGCGACGTCCAGGGGGGTGTAGAGGCGCTGGGTCTGGGTGGAACTGGTGCGAAACTCCGTGTCTGAGCGCTCGCTGGAGCGGTCCAGCGCCTTCTTGAGGGTGGTTTCCTGCCACCGCTCCTTCTCCTCCGCGATGCGCTCCAGCTCTTGCTTGTCCGCCATACGCTGCCTCTCCCTAGCTGGGCCTGCCTGCCGGCAGGCAGGGCTACTTCGGCGTCTCCGCTTCCGCCTCGCCCGCCGGCCGCTTGGCGATCATCACCGAGCGCTGGAAGCTCATCACGACCTTGCCGTCCTGGTTGCGCGCGCGTGTCTCGACGCTTACGACGCCCCGGTCCGGCCGCGAGGACGACTCCTTCTTGTCCAGCACCTCGGACTCCGAGTAGATGGTATCGCCGTGGAACGTGGGTGCGTAGAACTTGATCTCCTCGAACCCCAGGTTGGCCAGCGCTTTGCCGCTGACGTCCGGCACGCTCTGGCCCATGGCGATGTCTACAACCAGGTTGCCGACGACGACCTGGCGTCCGTAGTCGCTGTCTTTGGCGTAGTTGGCGTCAATATGCAGGGGGTGATGGTTCATCGTCAGCATGCAGAACAGCATGTCGTCCGACTCGGTAATCGTCCGGCCGGGCCAGTGCTTATACACATCGCCGATCTTGAACTCCTCGAAGTATCTTCCAAACTGGGCCATCGCTAGTCTCCGTACATCTTGAGCAGGTTGCGTGCTATCACCAGCTTCTGGATCTCGTTGGTGCCTTCGCCGATGAGCATGAACGGGGCGTCCCGGTAGTACCGCTCCACGCGCAGCTCCTTCGAGTAGCCGTAGCCGCCGTGGATGCGCATCGCCTGTAGAGTCACCTCCTGGGCCGTCTCGGAGCAGAACAGCTTTGCCATTCCCGCCCACATATCGGCGCGCTCGCCGGCGTCCTTCTTCGCCGCCGCAGCCCGGGCCAGGAGCCGCGCCGCCTCGATCTTGGTCGCCATCTCCGCCAGCATGAGCTGGATCGCCTGGTGGTTCGCGATCGGCTGGCCGAACGTTTCGCGCTGCTTGGCGTACTTGATCGCGTCCTCAAAGGCGGCGGTGGCGACGCCCACAGCGCGGGAGGCCACGTTCACGCGACCGATCTCTATCGTCGACATTATCTGCAACCAGCCCTGGCCCTCCTCGCCGCCCAGCAGGCTGGCCGCCGGCACGCGCGCGTCCTCGAACGCCAGCTCTGTCGTGTCGATTCCCTTATACCCCAGCTTCTCAAGGATGCGCCCCACGGTCATGCCCGTTGTCGTCTCCTTCTCGACGATGAAGACGCTCATGCCCTTATAGCGCGGCTGCGCCTGGAGGTCCGTCTTGGTGAGCACGGCGAATATCTTGGCGTGGACGCCGTTGGAGACCCACATCTTGTTGCCGTTCAGGAGGTAGTCGTCGCCGTCGCGGACGGCCTTAGTCTGGATCGCCTGGAGGTCGGAGCCGGCGTCGGGCTCCGTCATGCAGAGGGCGCACCGTCGCTCGCCGGTGGCCATGTTGGGGAGGAGGCGCGATTTCATCTCCTCGCTGCCGTACGTCTTGATCATCCAGGAGATCATCGTGTGTGTGTTGAGGATGCCGCCCAGGCTCATCCAGCCGCGGGACAGCTCCTCCACTATCGCGGCGTAGGTGGTAAAGGGGAGGTCCAGGCCGCCGTACTCCTGCGGGATCGTGGCGCCGAACATCCCTAACCCCTTCAGCTGCTCGACGAGGTCAGTGGGGTATTCGTCCGCGTGCTCCAGCTCCGTGGCTACCGGCATGACCTCTTTCTCCACGAAGCGGCGCACCTCAGACACGATCATCTGTTGCTCTTCGGTGAGGGTGACCAGAGAGGGGATGGGCATCGTCTACTCCTGCGTGTTGATTCCGGCCGCCTCCGCCCATCGTAGAAGGCGCTTGGCCTGCCAGTAGATCGGCGTGTCGATCATCTTTCCGTTCACGGGGATAGCGGCGCGGCCCTTCGCGATCCCCTCTTTATCCAGGAGGCGTACCACATCCCTCGCTTCGGTGATCTCTTGTTCGGTCGGCGAGAAGACGCGGTTGACCACCTCCACCTGGCCGGGGTGGATGCAATACTTGCCGCGGAAGCCTAAGCTGCGGGCGTAGCTGGAGTCCCGCTCCAGGTGCTCCATATCGGTGTAGTCCGGCTCCGGTGTGTCGATAGCCGCTAGATCGGCGGCGGCGGCGGCCGTTGCGAGCTGCGCCCGCGGCCATTCGATCTCACGCGCCTCTTCGCTGCGTTGCAGCCCCATGTCCACCGCCAGGTCCTCCGCCCCCAGAGATAGGCCCACCAGCCGCGGCGAGGCGGCGGATATCTCTCGCGAGTTCAGAATCCCCTCCGCCGATTCAATCAGCGGGATTATGTTCACTGTGCCCGTCTCCATCCCCTGCTGTCGCTCCAGGATCGTGAGGTAGTGGTCGGCGCGCCTGACCGTCTCAGCGGTATGCGCCTTGGAGAGCACGATGCCGTCCAGGCCCGGTCTGACCACAGCCAGCAGGTCATCCTCCAGGAGGCCGGTGTGCAGGCCGTTCACGCGGACGAACGTGGCGTAACCACTGCGGGGCATGCCGTCGATCGCCTCTGCCGCTGCGGCTCGCGCCTTCACCTTCTCGGCCGGCGGTACAGAGTCCTCCACGTCCAGGCAGACGACATCCGCTCCTGTCTCCGGGGCTCGTGTGACGAACCGCTCGACGATAGTAGGTACAAAGAGAATGCTGCGCAGTATTGGGATGGTGCGCTGTTGTTCGTACATCTGGTCTGGTCTCAAATGTGGATTATTGGCGGGCTTCGCCTGGGACGCGCGCCTTAGTTTAATCCTAGTTTGCGCTAAACTGCAAGTTAATCTATAGACGCTAGGCCCGCGCGCGCTCCGCATCCATTGCTTGACCCTATATCCCAGCGGCGGCTATAATCGCCCGCGCAGCCCCAGTAAAGAGGCCTGTGTTCGAGAGGGCCTGCTACGATGGGTTGACCTCCCGGTACATGACTTCGTGGGAACCGGCCCTGGGCACGAGACGGATCGCATGGCGCTCCTCAGGAGCCAATCAGATGCTGACGGAGAAGCGCGTCACGCGGTGACCGCGACCTAGTTCAAAGGAGGAGCTATTCGACATGCGAAACCCCAGGGCGTTCCTCGCGCCGCTGGCGGTCGGTGCGCCGACACCGCCGAGCGAGCTTCCCGCGCGGCCCTCTCGAATGATCCACTTCTTTCCCCCGCAGAATGAGAGGGTGCGTACGAAGATCCCGCAGATCATCCCTCAGGTCGATGTGCTGCTTGGCAACCTTGAAGACGGGATCCCAGCAGAAGACAAAGAAACGGCGCGCGAGGGCCTTATCGAAGTCGCACTGAACAACAAGTTCGGTAGCACGTCGCTGTGGACGCGCATCAACAGCCTGGACAGCCCTTGGGTCCTCGACGATCTCCTGGCCGTCATCCCAAAGATCGGCAACAAGCTAGAGGTGGTCATGGTCCCTAAGGTGGAAGGGCCGTGGGATATCCACTACCTTGACCGCCTGCTTGCACAGCTAGAGGCAAAGCACGGAATAAAGAAATCCCTTCTGATTCACGCCATCCTCGAAACCGCGTTAGGAGTCTCCAATGTGGAGGAGATCGCCGCCGCGAGCCCCCGGATGCAGGGCATCAGCCTTGGGCCGGCAGATCTGGCTGCTTCGAGGCGGATGAAGACGACGAGAGTCGGTGGCGGCCATCCAGCGTATCAGGTGATCGCCGATCCCGATCCGGAGAACCCCGACGCACAGCGACTATTGGCACAGCAAGATCCCTGGCACTACACGCTGGGTCGCATGGTCGACGCCTGCAACTCAGCAGGTATTCTGCCGTTCTACGGCCCTTTCGGCGCCATCGAAGACCCGCTGGCCTGCCAGCATCAGTTCAGGTCCGCTTTCTTGATGGGCTGCGTCGGCGCCTGGACACTACACCCGAGCCAGATCGACATCGCCAGGCGCGAATTCAGCCCCCCAGTCGAGGAAGTTAAGACTGCGAAGCGTATCATCGAAGCCATGGGCGATGGAACCGGCACGGTGATGCTCGACGGGAGAATGCAGGACGATGCTACGTTCAAGCAGGCGCAGGTCATGGTGCAGACGGCGAGGATGATCGCCGAGCGCGATCCGGAGTACGCTGAGCTCTACGGTCTGTGATGAAGCGGGCCTAAGCCATGCGCTTCTATGAGTTCGAGGCCAAGAAGCTTCTCGCCAAGCACGGCGTACGCCTGCCGGAAGGCGGCACCGCCGAGACTCCAGAGGAGGCCGGGAAGCTCGCCGCCGAGGTCGGCGGGCCCGTGGTCCTCAAGTCGCAGGTGCTCACTGGGGGCCGCATGAAGGCCGGCGGCGTCAAGTTCGCCGATACGCCGGAGGAGGCGCAGCGGGAGGCCGCCGCCATCCTCGACCTGGAGATCCGCGGGCAGCGTCCGCGCGGCGTCCTCGTGGAGGCGAAGGCCGCCGTCGTGAAGGAGTACTACGCCGCCGTCACCTACGACGCGCTGGCCAAGCTGCCGGTGATGATCTTCAGCGATATGGGCGGCATCGACATCGAGCAGGTGGCCGAGGAGCACCCGGAGCACGTGGCCAAGGCCAACTTCTCCTCACTCCTCCCCTTCTCCGACTTCAAGGCGAAGGAGATGATCGCCTCTCTAGGCATCGGCGGCGGAGAGCTCGTCCGTCTTACGGACGTCATGAGCCGTCTGGCGCGGGTGTTCAGCCAGTACGGCTTGACCCTGGCCGAGATCAACCCCCTCGCGCAGCTTGAGGACGGCTCGTTCGTGGCGCTGGACTGCCACATCGATATGGAGGAGGAGGCGCGCGACCGTCAGACGGCGATCCTCGAGGAGCTGGGCGTCGGCCGTGAGGAGACGCGCCAGGCGCGGCCGCCCACCGACTTTGAGATCAAGGGGGCAGAGGTAGACGCGCAGGACCACCGCGGTGTGGCGGGCCGGGTTGTGGAGTTCGACGGAAACCTGGGGCTGGTTATCGGCGCCGGCGGCGGCAGCCTCACCATCTTCGACGCCATACGCAAGCACGGCGGCCGGCCCGCAAACTACTGCGAGATCGGCGGCAATCCCAGCGTCAACAAGGCGAAGGAGCTCACGAAGCTCATCCTCAGCAAACCGGGCGTGGAGAAGATCGCCGTCATCATGAACGTGGTCAGCAACACGCGTGTGGACATCGTCGCCCGCGGCGTCATCAAGGGCGTAGTGGAGTCCGGCTTCGACCCGGCGGAGAAGATCGCCATCTTCC
>CAJXNA010000055.1 GCA_913056415.1 uncultured Chloroflexota bacterium
GCACGGCCCTCCGACGCTCTCGCAGCGGCACCTCCGGCTGGTCCAGCAGGAAGGCCTCCACCTTGCCCCGCACGCAGGCGCTGTAGCAGGCGTAGAAGTCCAGCACCTCCGGGAGCTCGCCGTCCCCCGATCTCTCCACGTAACGATCCACGAAACCCTTGGCCAAGTCGCTCCGGTCCCGGTAGTCCAGGTCCATCGCCAGGAAACCAACGTCGCGGGCCACGTCCAGCAGGCTCAGCCTGCGGCTGAATTCCACGCAGTCGAAGATGCAGATACCGTCCACGAAGCAAACGGCATCGGAGCGCAGGTCGGCGTGCACGCGCCTGATCCGCAGCTCGTCTACGCGCCTCCGAAGGACATCCTCCTTCCGGGTGAAGAACGCCTCACCGTACGCTTGAAGGACCCGGTCCTGCTCCGGCGTGATCGTCCGGCCGATATACGGCGTCCACTGCTGGACGTTCTCCCGCCAGTTGTACCGGATAGCCCAATCGCCGTACTCAGCTATGCGCACGCTGGTCTCGGCGTCAGCGTGGAAGCGGGCGAGGCGATCAGCGACGCGCCGGATCATCTGGTCCGTCACCTCCGCCGACTCCAGCAGACGGTCCATCATCCGCTCGGCGGGGAGGCGGCGCATGTGCACGGCGTACTCGATGACCTTTCCGGCGCCGTCGACCGTTATGCGGCCATCCTGATCCCGTATCCGGGACACGCCGAGGTACGTATCGGGGCAGAGGCGGGCGTTGAGGATCACCTCCTGGCGGCAGTAGTAGCGCCGCTTCCCCAGGGTCGAGAAGTCCAGAAATCCGAAGTCCACCGGCTTCTTAACCTTGTACACCTGCTCACCGGCCAGGAGCACGTATGAGATATGCGTCTGGATTAGCTTCACGCGGCCCACGGGGTGGGGATAGGCGGCGGGGTCGAGCAGGGCACGTATGACGGGCGGCAGGGCGCTTTCAGACATGGCCGACCAAGTATAGCAATACGCCGTAACGGGGAACAGGGCGGGGTATACTGCGGACGGAATGCGGGACGCAGAAGTAGTGACGTGCTTCCTGCTGCGTCGCGGCGAGGGCGGCGATACGCTCCTACTGCTGCGCCGCAGCGATCGCGTGAGCACGTACCAGGGGTTGTGGGCAAGCGTCAGCGGCTATCTGGAGTCGGAGTCGCCCCTGGAGCAGGCCTATCGCGAGATCGAGGAGGAGGTGGGGCTGCATCGCAGCGACGTGCGACTGCTGGCGCAGGGGGAGCCGCTCGTCGCCGTCGACGAGACGATCGATACGCGCTGGACGGTGCATCCGTTCCTGTTCGAGGTATTTCGGCCGGAACGCGTGCGTCTGGACTGGGAGCACGTGGAGAGCCGCTGGGTGAGGATCAAGGAGATGGGCGGCCTGGAGACGGTGCCCAGGTTGGAGGAGGCGCTGGAGAGGGTATACAGCGGTCCCTGAAAGCACACACCCCACTGGTTGTTGCCAGTGGGGTGCCCAAAGGGAGGGTTACCCTTCACTACATGTTACGTGGGGGACGTTCTCATGGATTCGCGGGGCGCCGTGAGGGCGTAGGTTTCCGTCTATTCGGCCCTGGTCTCCGCCTGGAAGCCTAGCTCCCGGTGGCTGCCATCGCAGAACGGCTTGTTCTTAGAGTCGCCGCAGCGGCAGAGGGCGATCCTCCCCTCTGGCAGTTGGAACCTGTTGCCATCCGCGTCCTCCAGGATCACCGGCCCTTCAATTCGGTAGGGGCCGTTGATACGGACTTTGATCCTGACCTCCTCCAAGCGATCGCTCCTTCCCGAACGATACGTAAATTCCCCTCTTCCGATGATAGCAGACGGCGGCGCCGGAATCTGCAGCGTGACCCCAGGCAGCGGCCTGCGGTAGACTGTCGGGCAAGGGTATGCGACAGGAGATCAACGCCGCCGTCAAGCGCATCCGAGAGGACCGGGAGCACGGCGCCCGCCAGTTGGCGCTGGAGGCGCTGCGGGCGTTGGCGGAGGTGGCGCCGGACGCGGACAGCGAGGAGCTGCGGGACTGCGCCCGCGCCCTGGTACTGGCGCGACCGATGATGGCGGTGATCGAGAACGCCATGGCGTTGGCCTGGGAGCGCTGTCAGGCCACGGGCGATCCGGTGAAAGGCGCCGCGGAGGCGATCGAGAGGCTGGAAACGGCCCCTGACGGGATGGCGGCCAGCGCCCGCGGCGTGATCCCCCGCGACACCCTGATCACCCTCACCTACTCGTCGGCGGTTATCGAGGTGCTGAACCGGCTGCGACCGCGGCGCGTGATCGTCAGCGAATCGCGGCCGCTGTACGAAGGCCAGCGGACGGCGAGGGCCCTGGCTGGACAGGGGATCTCGCTCACCCTCATCACAGAGGCGCAGATGGCGCTGTTCGTGCGCGAGGCGGAGGCGGTAGTGGTAGGAGCCGATAGCGTGCAGGCGGACGGCTCGCTGGTGAACAAGGTCGGGACGCACCTGCTGGCGCTGGCGGCGCGGGCGGAGAAGGTGCCGCTCTACGTGCTGGCGGAGACGCTGAAGGTGGCCGCGCCCTCCCAGCCACAGCGGTTCACGGTGGAGGAGGGGAAGCGACACGAAGTCACGCGCATGCGCTGGCTGGAGGTGCGAAACGTCTACTTTGAGGTGACGCCGGCGCGGCTGGTGACCGCCTACGTGACCGAGGAGGGCGTACGGAAGCCGTCCGAGATGCGGCGGTACGCGTCGGAGGCAGAGCGCCGCTGGCGCGCTCTCATGGGATAAGGACTGCGCCTCTCCCGGATTCCTCTCTCACCTCGCGACACTCGCGGGTTTTGTTATGGTAAACTCAAAATTGAGCGGCGGGCCACTCGGCGAGCTGTAACGAAGCGTAAGCTCGCCGTTTACCTATATTAGGAGACCAGATGACGAAGGCCCAGATCGGCGACATCGAGATGTACTACGAGGTGCATGGTCCCACCTGCCTTCCGGCGGGTCAGGCCGAGCCTCTGCTCCTCATCATGGGCCTGGGCGCCAACGCCACCTCCTGGGAGATGCAGATCCCCGAATTCAGCCGCGAGTATCGGGTGATCGCCTTCGACAACCGCGGCTCGGGCCGCACGGACAAGCCGCATTCACCATACACGATGTCGCAGATGGCGGGCGACGCCGTAGGCCTTATGGACCACCTGGGAATCGGGTCGGCCCACGTGTTCGGCATGTCCATGGGCGGCATGATCGCGCAGGAGCTAGCGCTCAGGTACCCGCATCGCGTGCGGACGCTGGTTCTGGGTGGAACCATGACCGGCGGGCCCAACGCGGTGGTCGCCAGTCTACCGCTTATCCGGCAGTGGGTATCGACCGCGACTCTCCCGCCGGCGCAGGCCGTGGAGAACGGTCTGCGCTTCCTCTACAGCGAAGAGTTCATCGCCAGGAACAAGGAGCGGCTGGTGAAGCGTGCGCTGAACCTGGCCCACCTACAGCCACCCAGGCATGCCCTCCAGCGGCAGGTAATGGCCGTCGTCCAGTTCAACACGTACGAGCGTCTGGCCGACATCAAGACACCAACGCTCATCATCTCAGGCAACGAGGACACGATCGTGCCGCCGGAGAACTCGCGCATCCTTGCGGAGGGGATACCGGACGCCGAGCTGGTGGAGCTGGATGGAGCCGGCCACGGCTTTCTGGCTGAGAAGGCAGCGGCGGCCAACAAGGCGGTGCTGTCCTTTCTGCGCCGCCACAGTGCCGGCCCGCCGAAGTAGGTGGGCGCTAAAGTTTGCCGTCTGACCTGCCCTGCTCCTATACTTGCTTAGGCGCCATGAGGCCCCAATACTTCACCCTGAACGAGGCCAACGCTCTCCTCTCCCGCCTCAGCGATCTTCTCCTCCAGATGCAGGAGAGCAAGGCGAAGCATGACCAGCTCCGGGAGAAGGCCACGGAGTACGTCCATCGAATGTCCTCCAACGGCCACGTTATAGAGGTGGAGCTGAACGAGACGAGGCAGGAGTTGGCCAAGGCGACGGCGGAGCTGAACAGCCTAATCGAGAGGGGGAGGGAGCTTGGCTGCGAGGTGAAGGACATCGATCAGGGGCTGGTCGATTTTCGCACGGAGCGTGACGGCCGCGAGGTCTACCTGTGCTGGAAGCTGGGAGAGCCGGAGGTCAGCTGGTGGCATGAGCTGGATACCGGCTTCGACGGAAGGCGCCCACTGGAAATAAAACCGTGAGCGATGAGACTTCCACCGCTACCAAAGAAGTGGATGCGCTGCTGAACCGGTTTCATGAAGCGCAGCAGGCCCTGATGCGGGCGATCGCCGAGGCAGCGCCCGATCAGTTCGAGAGGGCGGAGGAAGAGGACGGCTCCGTCAAGCGTATCCTGGAGCGCTCAGCGGACGAGGTTAACTTCTACTACGGCCGCCTCGTAGCCCAGGCGCTATCTCTGCCCCAGCCTCCCGGCATGGAGACCGCCGACTTCCAGTCGCTGGAGGAGGCGCGGGTCTCCCTCCAGGTGGCGCACAAGCGTTTCTCCAACCTTCTGCACGATTTGACGGCGGAGGACCTAGAGCGAAAGGCCAGGCTGGAGGGCACCGCCGAGTACACCCTACGACAGGTGCTGGAGACGGCTGTGGCTCACTACAAGCTGCGGACTGAACAGCTCGCGAATATCGGCGAGGGGGTCAGCAACAAGGAGCTTAGATGATCCTCGTAACCGGAGGTAGCGGCTTCATCGGACGGCGGGTAACCTCTCGCCTGACGGAAGGCGGCAACAGCGTACGGGTGCTGGCCCGGGGCCAGCGGCGCGCCGATCAGCCCAGCGGCGTGGAGGTGGTGCGGGGAGACGTTGTCAGCGCCGAAGGGCTATCGGAAGCGATGTCCGAGGTGGAGAAGGTGGTCCATCTGGTGGCGATCATCCGCGAATCGGGCAGCCAGACGTTCGAGGCGGTGATTCGACAGGGCACGGAGCGGCTGGTGGAATCGGCGAAGGCGGCCGGGGTGAAGAAGTTCGTATACGTCAGCGCCATCGGCGCCCAGGACGACCCGTATTACCCGTATCTGCACGCCAAGTGGGCGGCTGAGCGCGCAGTCGCGCTCAGCGGCCTGAAGTACACGATCCTGAGACCTTCTATCATCTTCGGAGAGGGCGATGAGTTCTTCAACGCCCTGGCCGGGCTGGTCCGCTACAATCCCGTAGTGCCGGTGGCGGGCGATGGGAAGGCGAAGTTCCAGCCGCTGTGGGTGGAGGACCTGGTAACGTGCATCGTCGCCTGCCTGGATGAGGAGGCGCACGGCGGCCAGACGCTGGAGGTCGGGGGGCCGGAGCACCTGACCTACGAAGAGATACTGGATATAGTGAAAGAGGCGTTGGGTAAGTCGCGCGTTAAGGTGCACGTGCCACTGGCAGTGATGCGACCGTTGGCCCAAATGATGGAGTGGGTGCTGCCGAAGCCGCCTGTGACCAGGGACCAACTCAAGATGCTGGCCCTGGACAACATCACGGAGACGGATTCGATGATGCGGAGCTTCGGCGTCCAGCCCCGAAGGCTCGCCGACTCCCTCGACTACATCAAACGCTGAATCGCGACCGGCGCCTAGCCGGTAGGGCTCTGCGGACGGGCGTGGCGGGGGATGAGGTGGACAGCGGTGGCCTTGAACGAAGCCACAACGCGGCTGCCCGCCTCCAGCGATAGCTCTTCCAGGGACTGCTTAGTGATCAGCGCCACCAGGGGGAAGCCGGCGTCCAGCTCCACCCTCACTTGAGCGCCGGAGCGCACAACCCGCCGCACGACGGAGGGGAGGCGGTTGCGAGCGCTGGTGGCAGCGGGGCGGTCTTCGGCCGGACTGAGGACAACGTCCTCCGGGCGCAGGCAGACCAGCACCTCCCCAGCGCTCTGCCCCTCGAGGGCCGAAGCGGCCTCCACCCGGCAGCCGGAAACCTCCACCACGGCGAGGCCTTCCTCAACGGCACTGATGCGGCCCGGCACTATCGTCTCTACCCCCAAGAAGGCGGCCACCTCCTCGTCGGCGGGGGCAGCGAAGACCTGGGAAGGCGGCCCCACCTGACGGATCCGCCCGCCGATAATGACCGCCACACGGTCGCCGAGACGGAGCGCCTCGGCGCGGTCGTGGCTCACGAAGACCACCGTAGTGCCCGTCTCGGCCAGAGCGCGATCGAGGTCGTCGATGAGGGCCTGCCGGGTGGGCTCATCAAGGGCGGCGAACGGCTCGTCCATGAGGAGGACCTCCGGCTCCAGGGCCAGGGCGCGTGCCAGACTCACCCTCTGCGCTTCGCCGCCGGACAGCGTACGGGCTGAGCGACGGGCCAGCGCGGCGATACCGAACCGCTCCAGCCACCGTCGCACACGATGCGCCCGCTCGGCACGCGGTACACCCCGCAGAGCGAGGCCGGAGCCGACGTTGGACTCCACTGTGGCGTCCAGCAGCAGCGGCTCCTGGAACACTACCGCCATCCGGCGCCGGTAGGAGAGGAGGCCATCCCGAACCGGCCGACCGTCGAACAGAACCTCGCCCGCAGAGGGGCGCTCCAGGAGAGCGAGGACGTGGATGAGGGTGCTCTTGCCGGCGCCGTTAGGGCCAACCACGGCCAGCACCTCGCCGGGGGAGACGTCCAGCTCTTCCACGAAGAGAATGCGATGCCCGGCGCGCTCCACCAGAACTCCCCGAACGCCCATCTTGGGCTGGGTCACGAGGCCCGCCTCCTCTGCTGGATGATGGTGAAAGTCAGCGTCACCGCGTACACCAGGGCCAGGAGGATAAAGGAGAGGGCGATGGCGGTCTCGAAATCTCCCTGAGAGGTCTCTAGCACCGTGGCCGTGGTGAGCGTCCGGGTCGACCCCTTGATGTTGCCCCCCACCATGATGGACGCGCCAACCTCCGAGATGGCGGCGCCGAAGCCGGCCATGACCGCCGCCAGCAACGGCAAGCGCGCCTCCCGAAACAGGAGCCAGGCCGCCTGCCAGCGCGAAGCGCCCAAGGCGAGCACCTGGAGACGCAGCTTAGGGTGAAGTGTCTGGAGCGCAACCACGCTCAGGGCGGTTACTATCGGCGTGGCTATGACCGCCTGGGCGATGACGATGGCGGCCGGCGTGTACAGCAGGTGAAGCTGGCCAAGCGGGCCCGTCCGCCAGAGCATCACCGCCACCACCAGACCGACCACCACAGGCGGCAACGCCATCCCGGAGTTAAGAATGCTCAGCGCCAGCATACGTCCGGGCGGGGCGCGGAAGGCGAGGAAGGAGGCGATGCTGAGACCGATCACGAGGGCGATGCCGGTAGCGGCGGCCGAGACGGCCAAAGAGAGTAGCATGATCTCGTATACTTCCGCGTCGCCGCTGAATATGAGACGTAGCGCCTCAGTGATGCCGTCCCAAATGAGCTCCACGGCAAGCCTCCTTACGGGATGGAAACGGGGATTGACGTCATATCGCCGACAGGACCGGCGGGCACGAACAACGGCTCGCCGTACTTCTCCCGGCCGAAGTCCGCGATGACCCGCTGGGCGGCTGGAGAGGTCAGGAACTCCGCGAACGCCAGCGCCGCCGCTTCGTTCACGTCGTGCTTATCAGGATTCACGCGGATGATGCTGTACTGGTTCGGCTCCTCATCGGAGACGTAGGGCTCCAGCTCCAGTCGCTCCCGGAATACAACGAAGGTGCCGCTGTCCACCAGTGTGTAGGCGCCCTTATCGGAGGCGACGAGAAGGCTCTGACCCTGACCGGCGCCGGACTCCTGATACCAGGACTCGCCCACCGGGTCGATCCCAGCCTGCCTCCACAGCGCCAGCTCGCGGACGTGGGTGCCGGAGTTATCGCCGCGGCTGACGAACGTCGCCTCGGTGCCCGCGATGAGCCTGAACGCCGCCGGCAGTGAGGCCGCAGCACGCACTCCGACAGGATCGTCGGGCGGCCCAACGAGGACGAAGAAGTTGTGCATGAGCCTTCGTCGGTCTATGCCGTCGCCATCGGCAATGAGCTTCGCCTCAGCCTCAGGAAGGTGAGTTATGAGGATGTCGACCTCACCACGGCGGGCGAGCTCAATGATCTGGCCCGAGCCGGTCGCTACCGGCTTGACCGTTGCGGCTGGATCCGGACGCTGTCGCTTGAACTCATCAACGAGCTCGTCCAGGAGGCCTGTGTCCCGCACACTGGTCGACACACCGATAACGAGATCGTCACCGCCGCAGGACGACATCGATAGGCCAACGAGGACCACCACAAGCACCAGCGCCACAGATCGACTTCGAGCAGGCATCGGTGATGAACACTATAGGCGCTGACGCCGGAGGCGGACAAGCGTGGAGCTCTAGCCGCCGTTGCGCCTGATAAAGAAGGCTACCAGCCCCAGGACGAAGGCGACACCGGCGCCGACGGCGGCGAAGGCTAACGGCCGGCGGCCGCTGGGACCGTTGTCGCCACCCGTCAGCGGAGCGATAGCCATAGCGGGAGTCGCCGGGGTCGGCGATGGGGGCGTCGCAGGGAGCGGTTCGCCTTCCAGGTCATGCGCGCCGCGCAGCGGCACCTCCTTGAGGAACGCCCCCACTAGCACGGACGCCGCCATCACGAACACCGCCAGCCAGAAGGCGTCGCCAATCGCCGTGGCCAGTGACGTCCTTACAGCGACGATAGAGGCCTCGAACAGCTGGGCGCCCTGCGGGCCCAACTGCTCAAAGGCGTCGCGGACCGCCTCCAACTGCTCCGGGCTCAGCAGAAACTGCGGGTTTCGTATCTGTTCCAGCAACGCCGGGGGCGCGTTCTCGGTGACTTGGCGCGGCGTGTTGGACGCCAGCTCAGTGGACAGAGTTCTGTTAATGAGAGAACCCATGATCGCCACGCCCATCGTCCCGCCCACGGAGCGCAGGAACTGCATCGTCGATGTGGCAATGCCCATCATTCTATGCGGCACCGCATTCTGGACCGCGAGCATGAACAGCGGCAGCGACATCCCCAAGCCGATACCCATGACCACCATGTTTCGCCTGGCTATGAAGTTCGTCGCGTTGACGTCCATCTGGGCGAGCAGGTACATGCCCGCCGCCATGATGGCCAGCCCAATCACCCCCAGTGCTCGGTAACGCCCCAGCCGGGACATGATCTGGCCGGTGATGGCGCTGGAGATCGCCATGGCGATCATCATCGGCATGATAACCAGGCCCGAGTTGGTGGCCGAAGAGCCGATGACGCCCTGCACGAACAAGGGGATGTAAGAGAGCGCGCCGAACATGGCGATGCCCATGAGGAAAGTGACCACCGCGGACACGGCGAAAATACGGTTGCGGAACAGCCCCATGGGGAGAAGCGGCTCCTCGGTATGCAGCTCAGCGTAGGTGAACATAGCCAGGGCCACCGCCGCCCAGGTGAACATACCGATGATCTCAAGCGAGGCCCAATCGTAGCGGCTGCCGGCCCAGGAGAAGGCCAGCAGCGCCGGAACCACTGTGGCCATCAGGAGAGCTGCTCCTATGTAGTCCAGCTTAGGTCGCGTCAGCGGCCGCAGGGCCGGCATACCGAAGAAGAGGACGAGCAGGGCGACGGAGCCCAGGGGCAGGTTGATGTAGAACACCCAGCGCCAGTGGACGTGATCGGTTAGGGTGCCGCCGATCAGCGGGCCGAGGACACTGGCTGAGGCGAAGACACCCCCTAAAAGTCCGGACCACTTGCCGCGCTCGGCGGGCGGAAACACATCGCCGACGACGGCGAAGGCGATGCCGATGATCATGCCGGCGCCCAGACCCTGCACGGCCCTGAAGGCGATGAGCTGCTCCATGCTCTGAGAGGAGCCGGACAGCACCGAGCCCAGCAGAAGGATGGCCACGCCCGCGATATAGAAAGGCTTGCG
>CAJXNA010000056.1 GCA_913056415.1 uncultured Chloroflexota bacterium
GCTCCTCGTCCGCTTCGCGGAGGGGCGCGTCCACGTTGTGGGTGAAGTTGTGGACCTCGCTATCGTTGTCGTACCAGACCTCCGTGGCCGAATCAAGGTTGCCCACTGAGGCGGCCTCGTTCATCCTGGTAAGACCGACGTCCTCCGTCTGGAAGCCAAGCTGTGAGATGTCGCTGTCGCCCAGGGGAGGCAGGGGATCGTCGCAGGCGCTGCCCCCGCCCCCGCCGCCGCCGAAGAAGAGGACCGCCGCCACTATGATGCCGCCACCGATGACCGTCACCAGCCCCAGGAACAGTACGATATCGCCGCGCATGCTACTCCCCCTGTGCTTCCAGCGAGTGCTCGGCTCTCAGGAAGTTTATCAGATTCCAGCGGTCCTCGGGTGTCAGGTGCCCCTTGCTGAATGCGTACAGGCGTTCTATTCTCGCCTTGACCGCTGTTTATGCCGAAAGGAGATGCGCAATGGCAAAGGTTGATCCCGAGACGTCCGCCCTGAAAGAGCAGCTGACCGATGCGCTGACCCAGATCGACTCCCTGCAGGTCGCCGTGGCCGACGCCGAGGCCCGAGCCGCTACCGAGGCTGACCGTGTGGCCTCTGTCCAGAGCGAGCAGGAGGCCGCCCGGGCCGAGAGCGAGCGGCTCAGCGCCCGTCTGCGCGAGACCGCGCTCAAGTACCGCGAGGCGCGGCTGACCGCCGCACCCCATATCCCGGCCGACCTCGTCACCGGCGAGGAGATGGAGGAGATCGACGAGCAGCTAACGGCTGCGGAGCGGGTGGTGTCGGAGATGCAGGAGCGTATGGAGAAAGAGCGACGGCAGGAGTCGCCGCCCATCCCGGCGGGCTCTCCCGTGCGCCGTGCCCCAGACTACTCGGGGCTGCCGGCGGCGGAGAAGATCAAGCTGGGCCTGCAGCATCTGCCTGACTGAGGGGCGAGGCGCAGGGTCGCGCGGCATCCAGGCGCCCTCCGGCTGTCGTCTTGCACGCAGCAGCCGTCCTGCTATACTCTGCGGGTGACGGATTTCACATATCCGCCTGCCGGTAGGCGGGGCTGCCCGCTGCCGGTGGTTCTATAGCAGAAGGGCCGCCCGCCAAGGAGGTTCGCTTATGCCCCACATCGTCTGCTGCGTCAAACAGGTGCCGGACCCGGAGGCACCCGCCTCGCAGTTCAAGGTGGACGAGGCCGCCAAGAAGGTCCTCCCCATCCCCGGCATCCAGCCTGTGCCCTCTCAGTTCGACACGATCGGAGTTGAGGCCGCACTACGCGTCAAGGACAAGGTTGCCGATACGACCATCACCATCCTTACCCTGGGCCCAGACGCCTATCGTGACACCATAAAGCACTGTCTGGCTATGGGCGCCGACGAGGGTGTCCATATCAACGACCCGGCCTTAAACGAGGCCGATCACTGGGCTACAGCCGAGATACTGGCCGCCGCCATCAAGAAGATCGAGCCCGTGGATCTCATCATCTGCGGCCGCCAGGCCGTCGACTGGGATATGGGCGTCGTCGGCTCCACCCTGGCTGAACTCATGGGCTTCCCGGTCATCACCATCGCCAAGGAGGTCCAGATGGAGGGCGGCAAGGTGACGGCTGAGCGCGTCCTTTTAGACGGCTTCGAGACGGTGGAGGCGCCCACGCCCTGTGTCGTGACCGTATCCAATGAGCTGGGCGAGCCGCGATATCCGCAGCTCCGTCAGATCATGCAGGCCGCCAAAACAGAAGTGAAGACGCTGACCGCCTCCGACTTGGGCATCGACGGGGCGAAGAACCGCATCAACCTGGAGGCGCTGTTCGTCCCCGAGACGGCCGTGGATACGGAGTTCATCGAGGCGGACAGCGCCAAGGAAGCGGGCGAACAGCTGGCCGTCCGGCTGCGGGAAGCGAAGCTGATCTAAGGGTCGGGGCAAGGGACGAGAGGCCCAACCTGTAGGAGGAACGTATGCCAAGCGGAGTACTCGTGTTCGGGGAGGCGGTAGAGGGAGGTGGCGAGCTGGCCCCGGTTACCGGAGAGCTGCTGGGTGCGGCCAAGAGCCTGGGTGGGCCGGTGACGTGCGTCCTACTGGGCGCCGGCGTGGAGGGTCTGGCCAAGGAGTGCGGGGCCTTGGGCGCCGATAAGGTGATCGTCGTTGATGACGAGGTGCTCAAGGACTACCAGGGCGATGCTTACGTGCATGTTGGGGAGCGCATCTGCAAGGAGGCCGATCCGTCGGTCGTCCTCTTCGGCCAGACGATGACCGGCCGGGACATGGCCCCGCGGCTGGCGGCGCGACTGGGCACCGCAGTGGCGATGGACTGCGTGGAGCTGTCGCTGGACGGCGAGAAGTTGCAGGCGAGCAGGTCCTGCTACGGTGGCAGCGCCCGCGCCCGCTACACGATCAACGGCATGCCTCAGATCGCCACGTTACGCGCCAAGGTCTTCGACCCGCCGGAGCGTGATGACTCCCGCCAGGCGGAGGTGGCTAAGCAGTCCGCCGACGTGAGCGCGGACGTCATCCGCACCCGCATCGTCAGCCGGCGCAAGGAGGAGGTGGAGGGCGTGCGGCTGGAGGACGCGCCGGTGGTGGTGAGCGGCGGTCGCGGGCTGGGTGGCCCGGAGGGGTTCCAGCCGCTGGAGGAGCTGGCGGGGATCCTGGGCGGCGCCGTGGGAGCCACCCGCGCGGTCTGCGACATGGGCTGGTACCCTGTGGCGGCGCAGGTTGGGCTGACAGGCAAGGTGGTCACGCCGGACCTGTACATCGCCGTGGGCATCTCGGGGGCCAGCCAGCACATGGCCGGCATCTCGCAGGTGAAGAACATCGTCGCTATCAACAAAGACTCGGAGGCGAACATCTTCCAGGCCGCGCGCTTCGGTGTCGTCGGCGACTGGAAGGAAGTGATCCCGGCCTTCACGGAGAAGGTGCGGGAGCTGAAGGCCGGTTGAGAGGGGTCAACGTTCGAGCGGGCGAGAGTTCCAACGATTATTTCGGTCCGGGCCGCCGCGCCCGCCGATGAAGAGGCCGTCCTAGCTCTAATCGAGGAGCTGTTCGAGCCGCCGGGCGGCAGGCCGCGAGAGTACTCCCTGGAGCGCGGCCGCGAGGGGTTTCGATACGCGGTGCAGCACCCGGACGCCGACGTACTGCTGGCGCTTGACGGCGATTCCATCGTAGGGCTGGCCAGCGTCTACCTGGACCCTCCGTTCATCCGCTTCGGCAAGCGCTGCTGGCTACAGGACCTGGTGGTGGTTTCGTCCTGGCGCAGCCAGGGCGTCGGCACGCTGCTACTGAACGCCGCTACCGATTGGGCCCGCGAGCGGGCGTGCACGCACATGGAGCTGGCCTCGGGAGCGGGACGGAAGGACGCGCACCGGTTCTACCGGGCGCAGGGGATGACGGGAGGGATGGTGTTCACGCGGCAGGTATACCCTTAGCCGCAAGACCGTCGCCGCCTCCAACCTTGACGCGTACGGAAGGTCAACCCTACAATGGCCGTGCGGTCGGCGAGTACCGGCCATTTTTGTCAGGAGGGCCGGCAACCAGCGCCGGCAGGCAGTATGTACGTAATCGGCCTTACGGGAGGGATCGGCAGCGGCAAGTCCACGGTCGCCCAGATGCTGGAGGGGAAGGGCGCCGCGCTTCTCAGCGCCGATGCCGTGGGCCACGAGGTGTATCTGCTGGACCAACCCGCCTGGCGGGAGGTCGTAGAGGCCTTCGGGCAGCGGATAGTCGCCCAGGACGGGGCCATCGACCGGAAGAAGCTCGGCGCTATCGTGTTCAGCGACCCCGAGCAGCTCCGGCGGCTGAACGCAATCACACATCCGCGGATGAAGGAGATGATGCGGGAGAAGCTGGAGGAGGAGCGGACGCGCGGCGCACGAGTGGCGGTCCTGGAGGCGGCGCTGCTGTTTGACGCGGGCTGGGACGACCTGACGGACGAGGTCTGGGTCACGATGGCGCCGCCGGAGGTGGCGGCCGCGCGCACCGCCGAGCGCAGCGGCCTTAGCCTGGAGGAGGCGCTGGCCCGCGTCAAGGCCCAGATGAGCAACGAGGAGCGCGCCGCCCGCTCGCAGGTCATAATCGATACCGACTGCCCGCTGGAGCGGACGCGGAAGCAGGTGGACGAAGAGTGGCAGCGGCTGCTGGCGCGGCTGGAGACACCTTCGGCCAGGAGCGGCGTTTAACCGTTTGGCCCTTCGACGAGCTAAGGACAGGCGAGAGGAAGAGTGATAGAGGGATGACTCAGGATCAGGTTTACAGGCAATATGCGATCGAGGAGTACATCCTCGCCGAGGAGCCGTTCTACATACCCGTAGCCGACGAGGTGGAGCTGTTCAACGCCGCCTACTCGCAGAAGATCCCGGTGCTGATGAAGGGCCCTACGGGCTGCGGTAAGACGCGGTTCATCGAGTACATGGCCTATACGCTGCACCGGCCGCTCACTATCGTCCGTGATGGTATAGAGAAGGATGAGAACTCATCCCAGGGTGGGCTTCCCCTGGTGACCGTGGCCTGCCACGAGGACCTGACCGCCTCGGACCTGGTGGGCCGCTATCTGCTGGAAGGCGACTCTACGCGCTGGATAGACGGGCCGCTGACGCGGGCCGTAAAGGCCGGTGGCATCTGCTACCTGGATGAGGTAGTCGAGGCGCGCAAGGACACCACCGTCCTCATTCACCCGCTGACGGATCACCGGCGCATCCTCCCTATAGAGAAGCTGGGCCAGATAGTGGAGGCGAGGGACGGCTTTCTGATGGTCATCTCCTATAACCCCGGCTACCAGAGTGCGCTCAAGGACCTGAAGCACAGCACTCGTCAGCGATTCATGGCGATCGAGTTCAACTATCCGCCGCGCGAGATGGAGGCGAAGATCGTCGAGCATGAATCGGGCGTGACGCCGGCGGTGGCGATGGACCTGGCGAAGCTGGGCGAGAAGGTGCGCCACTTGAAGGAGCACGGTCTGGCCGAAGGGGCGAGCACGCGCCTGCTCATCTACGCCGGGCAGCTCATCAGCGAAGGTATACAAGCTCGCCGCGCCTGCCAGGTGGCGGTCGTCTGGGCGTTAACGGACGAGCGGGACGTGCAGCGGAGCATCGAAGAGGTGGTGTCGTCAATCTTTGAGTAAGGCAGAGTATCGGCGCATCTACCGCACCTACGATAAGCAGCTAGCCCCGTTCTCCACAACCCTGGTGAGCGAGTTCCGCCAGGCGGCGGAGGCGGTGGAGCAGATCCTCTCGCCTGAAGAGATGAGCCAGTGGGCGGAGGAGGGGCTGGAGCTGGCCCGGCAGTCGTGGCGCTCCTGGGAGGCAGCGGGGGAGTATTTCCGCGTGACGCCGGAAGTGCTGCCCGCGCTGGGCTTTCAGGAGTTCCGACGCTGGACGGAGCGCGGCCGCGACCTGGCGGAGGCATCGTCGGCGCTGGCCGCTTCATACTTCCGCGCCTCGCCGGGGACGCTGCCTCAGGTGACCGCAGAGCAGCTGGGCGACTGGGTGGGGCTGGGCCGCCAGCTCTACAAGGGGACCTGGCGCTCCGCATCCCTGGCGGTGCAGTTCTTCGACGGCAGCCCGGCGCTGTTCGGGCAGCTTACGTTGGAAGAGGCGCGCATCCTCATCCGCTTCGTCGATTCACTCTGCGACCGCTCCTATGACCTGGCCGCTCACTGTCTGAGCGTTGCGCCGCACGTACTGACCCCACTCGGCGGCGAGGACCGCGCCGCCTTCCTGCGCTTCGCTGAGGCGCTGGCCTCCACCGGATGGGCGGATGCCCGCTCCTATCTAGAGAAGGGCCCGACTCTGCTTGCTCACGTGCAGCAGTCTCAGCGGGTCCGCTTCCTGGCACTGGCGCGGGAGCTGGCCCGTAGGGAGGGACGGCAGGCGTTCTCATTCTTCGCCGAGTCCGCCCGCTCCCTCGACGAGGTGGACACGGAGATACACGGGACGCTTCTCTCCCTGGCGGAGGAGCTGGCCGAACGCTCTCCGGTGGCGGCGATGGAGTTCCTCAAGAGCAGCCCGGTGGTGCTGGCCCGCATCGGCCCTGAGGAAGTGTTGCAGTGGCACGGCGAGGGCAGCGCCCTGCTGGACACCAGCAGCGAGGGCGGCGAGGCCTACTTCCGCATGGAATCCAGCCGCGGCGAGGAGGTGCTGGATGCCCTCTCCTCGCGGGTGGAGCTGAGCCGCGTCGGCGATGTACTGCGCATGTACTGCAAGGCGCTCACCGGCATGGAGGTGGCGGTCCACTCTGCGGAGGCGCTGGCGGAGAAGGGGATCGGCTGGGTGGAGACGGAGTCACCGTCCACGGAGGGCTCCGCTATCTACCTGCCGCCCTGGGTGGAGGAGTTTCGTGAGAAGGAGGAGAACTTCTCCATATACAAGGTCTACTCCACTCACCAGGCGGGTCACCTGGAGTTCGATACCTTCGGCTTCACCTTCGAGAGGGAAGGACGAATCTTCCCCAACCTGCGCCGCAAGCTGGAGAGGGAGCGGGCCGAGGCCGCCGCCAGAGGCGGGGAGGAGAGCGGCGATGGCGAGGCGCCAGCGGGGCCGCTGACAGACATGGAGCGCTACTTCGATCTGTTTGAGGATCGGCGCCTGGCGTCTGACCTGTTCGCTCTCCTGGAGGACGCCCGTATCGACGTGCTGGTGGAGCGTGAATACGCAGGCATTCGCACGGCCTACCGGCGGCGGCAGCAGTTGGAGCTGGACAAGCGGCCGGAGGTGGAGAAGCTGCCGCTCCTGCAGGCGTTCGTGGAGAACCTGGTGCGGGTTAGCCTGGGCGGACCGGACCGCGTCCGCTGGCCGGAGCCGCTGGCGCCCGTGATGCAGCAGGCGATGGGCATAGTAGCGGCGGTACAGCAGCCGCAGGCGATAGTGGAAGACTCGGCGGAGGCCACGCTGCGCCTATACCAGATAGCACGGCAAATACCGAACGTACTCTCCGAGCTAATGGAGGAGGAGTGGCAGGGGCTTGATGAGGAGATGATGCAGGCGATGCCTGTGACGTCAGACTCGCTGGGAGAGAGTATGGACATCGACTTCCCTCAGGGCGAAGCGATGCCGTACGAGAGCCCTGAACCGGTGGACTTCCGCGGCGACTTCAAGCCGGAGATGGTGCAGCTCTTGATGCGCCTGCGTCAAGAGCGCGGTGGGGAGCAGGGGCCGCTGTCGCCGCTATCGCCGGAGCAGCTGCAGGCGATGCTGGAGAAGAGCGTGGAGATCACGCTGTCAGACCTGGGCGAGGCGGACCTCACCCAGTCGTCGGACCTGTTCATCACCAACCTGATCAAGGAGCTCAGCGCGCAGCAGCGGGAGAAGGAGGAGGCGGAGCGGATCCCAGTGAAGGACGGCCAGCCCGTCTCCGGCCTCAGCACGGCGGACGACGAGCGCGAGCTCCCTGTAGAGCCGAAGTACTTCTACTATGACGAATGGGACTTCCGCGCCGGCGACTTCAAGCCACGCTGGTGTCGCGTCGTCGAGTACGCGGTGAGCGAGGGGGCGCCTCAGTATTACGAGCAGACGCTGGCCAAGTACGCTTCTCTGGCCGCCCAGACGCAGCGCCAGTTCGAGCTGCTGCGACCGGAGACGTTCCGTAAGGTCAAGCACCTGCTGGACGGCGAGGAGTTCGACCTGGACGCGGTCACGGAGTACGTCATCGAGCGTCGCGCCGGCCTTACGCCCAGCGGCAAGGTCTACTGGCGTCGCAATAAGGTGGAGCGGGACGTCTCTGTGGCGTTCCTGCTGGATATGAGCGCCTCTACCGATGAGGAGATCGCCAAGCACGAGCGGCGCTACGGCCAGGACGAGTTCGACGACGACCCCCGACGCTACTTCTCCTGGTGGATGGCGCGGCGCGCTCAGGAGCTCCTCACGCCGCCCAAGCGGATCATCGACCTGGAGAAGGAGAGCATCGTCCTTCTTATCAAGGCGCTGGAGACGATCGGCGATACGTACGGGATATACGGCTTCTCCGGCTACGGGCGAGAGAACGTGGAGTTCTACGTGGTGAAGGATATGGAAGAGGTGCTGTCCGAGGTGGTGAAGAAGCGGATCGACAAGATAGCGCCGGTGCGCTCCACTCGCATGGGACCGGCCATTCGCCACGCAACCTCCAAGCTGGACGAACGGGACTCCAAGGTGCGCATCCTGTTCCTGGTCTCGGACGGACGGCCCCAGGACCACGGCTACGGCCGGGACCGCACGGAGAAGGAGTACGCCATCCACGATACGCACATGGCGCTGCTGGAGGCGAAGCGCAAGGGGATCGTGCCGTTCTGCCTGACGGTGGACCGGTACGGGCACGACTACTTGAAGCAGATGTGCCAGGAGATCGGTTACGCGGTGGTGCCGGACATCGAGTCGCTGCCGTCGCGGATCACGACGCTGTACCGGCGGCTGACGGAGTAGCGCTACAGCCAGGGCGGCAGGATACGCTTGAGGGCCAGCCAGAGCCGGCCTACGAGAGGCGTCTGCGGCCGGTAGTCCCAGCCGAACTTTCCCTGGGGTTCGATGACCAGAATGGCGTCGGGGTTGTCCTCTATATCTTGTCGGTTGCGGAGCCGCGGGTAGAAGAAGCCCGCGATGGCGCCCAGGTAGTGGCGGGACATTTTGGAGGAGAGCTGGGGCTGCTCCGGCTGGACGCTGGCGCTGCCTTTGACGGTGACGCCGCGGTAGGGGGGCCGTTCGTCCTGGACGCAGAGGCTGACGCGGGGGTCGCGGCGGATGTTGCGGACCTTGCCGCTTTGGGAGCTGGTGCGGATGTAGATGAGGCCGTCCCGGTAGAGGTACCAGACAGGTGTTTGAAGGGGTGTGCTATCGGCGTTGATGGTGGTGAGGACGGCGACATGGCGACCGCGCAGGAAGCGCTCGGCCTGGGGCGGGGGGAGTCTATGGGGCACGCGGGCTCTCTCGTCGATGGCTGGGACGCGTTGGAGTCATACTAAGGCGGAAGTATAGCGTATCGTTGCGGGCTACGCCGAGGGGTCGAACGTTGAGCAGATGCGCGGCAAGCGGCAGGGGCGCGGCAAGCGGCGCCGCTACGCGGTGGTGGTCACGGACATCGGGCCGTGCCCTGGCGCATCACCACGCTGTACGGGCGGCTTATGGAGTAGGGAGGGGCTCTAGTTAGTTTGAGCCCCTATTCTTCGCATTCTCGACCGGTGGGGGTTAGCCAGGGCTGTTCTGGCTCCTCCGGGTCGCCCTGAGCCACCCACCCTTCGATGCCGCTCTCCGACCGCACGGGCCACCATTGGAAGCCGTCCGCCAGGGCTGGGGAGCCTAGGAGGCACACTGCATCGCCCTCAGAGAGCCTGGCGATGATCTCCTGGTCGGTGCCGGGGTTCTGGCGCACCCTTAACCTGTCCGGGTCGACGTTTGTCACGTTGACTTCGCAGCCCGCTGTCGGGACAGGCAGCTCACAGTTGACCCAGTTGGCGAAGTAACTGCCGCCCCCTGGAGGATCATTCTTGGGGAGGTCTTTAAGGAGGGTCAGGTCCGTCCCGTCGGCGTTCATGATGAAGACATCGTAGTCGGAGTCTTCAAACCCTTCTGGCTGCTCTAGGGTTGCCGTGAAGGCCAGCATGGTGCCATCCGGCGACCACTGTGGCCAGGGTACGAAACATCCGTGGAGCACCGAGAAGGAGCACGGCACCGCGGTCAGCAGGCGCCTGTTCCTGCCGTCCGGATTGATGGAATAGATGGGCACTTCCCATTCAGCTTCGTAGGTTGAAAATTGACTGGCGGCGAACACGATGGAATCGCCCGAAGGGGACCAAGCTGGGAGCGCGCCGTCCGTCAGAAATCTCAGGTCTGTGCCATCGGCGTTGACGACATAGAGCCCC
>CAJXNA010000057.1 GCA_913056415.1 uncultured Chloroflexota bacterium
CTTGGCGATAATCTTCGGCCCTCTCGCGTCAATTGCCTTCATTTGGTTCTATGGGGCCATTCTTGAGCTGCTGTCGTTGCAGATACTGCTCGTACGTAACACCCGCCAGATTGTCGAGGCTGTTCGCGAGAGTGGCTCGACAAGCCCCACAGTTACGGAAGAGCCATGATTGGCCGTATCCCGCCGTTCAGCCTTGACTAGCCCGAAAGGAGACAGGTCATGTATGACGAAACGACGGCCGCCGGAGCGCCGGGATACCCCCTGCGCTACGACGTTGAGTACCCGGAGGAGCTGTCCCGCTGGCTCATCTTCGTCAAGTGGCTGCTGGCTATCCCTCACTTCATCATCCTGTATCTGTTGGGAATCGCGAGCGGCGTGGTCGGGTTCATCGCTTTCTTCGCCATCCTGTTCACCAAGCGGTTCCCACGTGGGTTGTTCGACTTCACCGTGGGCATCCACCGCTGGAACTATCGGGTTGGCGCGTACACCGCCCTGCTGCGGGACGAGTACCCTCCGTTCAGCCTGCGCTAGCTGGCCGCTTGTGGTAGGATGGCCTATCGCTGCTATGGCGTGGGTCATCTGATGGCTTCAGAGGAAAGCAAGGTCGCCGTGGGCTATCCAGCCGGCCCTGGTTACCCCATCGCCTTCTCCGTCGTCTATCCGGAATGGCTGTCGCGATGGAAGGGCGCCCAGCGGGCGGCGGGGGCCGTTATCACCTGGGCCGTGCCTTGGGGCCTGGGGTACGTCAGCGCGGCGTTCTACGTCTGGCTGCCGGTGATCATCGGCTCCCTCATCGCCTTCGGGGTCATCTGTGTTCCGATATTCCTGGCGCTGCGTGTTCGCGCCAAGGGGCTGCCCCGCTTTCAGGCGGAGGACGGCCCGGCGTTGGAGCGCTATGCCGAATACGCGATCGCCTCAGCCTCCTACGCCCTTTTCCTGACCGATGATTCGCCCAGGCAGGCGATTGGAGAGTCGGTGAGGCTGGAGGTGAGGCGCGGCGGGAGCTTCGGCTGGCGCCGCGCCGCGATCACGCCCTTGCTGTTGTTGCCACACATCCTACTGCTGGCGGTTTTCGCCTTCGCATTCATGCTCATCGTTCCGGTGAGCGCCGTCGCGGCGATCGTGTTTCGGCGCTATCCGCGCTGGCTGTTTGGGTTCACCGTGGGCTACCTGCGCTGGATCGCCCGCGCCCTGGGCTACTGGATATCGCTGACCGATCGCTATCCGCCCTTCTCGTTCGGCGAACAGGTCTAGGCTGGGCCGGCCAGGGCCATCGAATGTGCCCATCCGCTGTGCTACGATTGCCCTGACCCATGGCCGTCGACCAGCGCGCCCTTGATTCCATCGCCCTCAGCCGCGATGAGTATGAGCTCATCGTCTCCCGACTTGGCCGCGAGCCGAACGAGGTGGAGCTGGGGATGTTCGGCGCGCTCTGGAGCGAGCACTGCGGCTACAAGAACTCGCGGCCGCTGCTGAGGCAGCTCCCGGCTGAGGGCGCGTTCGTCCTCACTAAGCGGGGAGAGGAGAACGCTGGGGCGGTGGACATCGGCGATGGCTTGTGCGTGGTGATGAAGATCGAGTCGCACAATCACCCCTCGGCGATAGAGCCGTACCAGGGGGCGGCGACGGGGGTCGGCGGCATCGTGCGCGACATCTTCGCCATGGGGGCGCGGCCTATCGCCATTCTGGACTCGCTCCGCTTCGGCCCCCTGAGCGATGCGCACAACCGCTATCTGTTCGGTGGTGTGGTGGGCGGCATCAGCGGCTACGGAAACTGCCTTGGCATACCAACCGTGGGGGGCGAGGTGGCGTTCGAGGATTCGTACACGGCGAACCCTCTGGTGAACGCTATGTGCGTAGGCGTCGCCCCGATCGAGAAGCTGGTCAGCGCGAAGGCCGAGGGCGAGGGTAACCTGCTGATGCTGGTGGGCGCCGATACCGGCCGCGACGGCATCCACGGCGCCTCAGGCCTGGCCTCTCGCACTGACCCGCAGGCCCGCTTCGATGAGCTGCGTCCCGCTGTCCAGGTGGGAAACCCCTTCCTGGAGAAGATGCTCATGGAGGCCTGCCTGGACCTGGCCGGCAACCACGCCGACTGGATCACCGGCATCCAGGACCTGGGCGCGGCCGGTCTCACCTCCTCTTCCCTGGAAGCCGCCGCCAGGGCCGGCTGCGGCTTCCATCTGGACGTGGCCAGGGTGCCCCGCCGTGAGGAGGGGATGACCCCCTACGAGGTCATGCTTTCAGAGTCCCAGGAGCGAATGCTGATCACCGTCCGCAGGAGGCACAAGGATGACGTGGTGGCGCTGTTCGAGCGCTGGGAGGTACCCTGGGCGGTCATCGGCGAGGTGACGGTGGACGGCTACGCCCGCATCTACGACGGCGAGGCGCTGGTGGCGGACTTGCCTATCGAGGTGGTGGTGGAGGCTCCCGAGTACACACGGGAGGCCGTGCGGCCGCCGGAGCTGGACGAGATGCGGGCGCTTGACCTGGCCGCGCTGCCGGACCTGCCTGCCGGCAGGCACGGTGTGACCGACGCCAGCGCCGCCCTCCTGCGGCTGCTCGCCTCTCCGAACGTCGCTTCCAAGCGCTGGGTGTACCGGCAGTACGACCAGAGCGTGCTGACCAATACGGTTATCGAAGCGGGGGCCGACGCCGCCGTGCTGCGCGTCAAGGGGACGAATAGGGGCATCGCCGTGACCACCGATGGCAACGGACGGTACTGCCACGTGAGCCCCGGCGCCGGCGGCGCCATCGCCGTGGCGGAGGCGGCCCGCAACGTGGTCTGTGTGGGCGCCCAGCCTGTGGCCATGACCGACTGCCTGAACTTCGGCAACCCGGAGCGGCCGGAGGTGTACTATCAGATGCAGGAAGCGATCCGGGGCATGGCCGCGGCCTGCGAGGTGCTGGGCACGCCGGTTATCTCCGGCAACGTCAGCCTGTACAACGAGACCGGCGAGCAGGCGGTGTACCCCACGCCGGTGATCGGGATGCTGGGTCTGTTGGAGGACGTCTCGAACCACTGCCGCCCCGGCCTCAGCGCGGAAGGCAACGCAGTGTTTCTCCTGGGCGCCGTCTTGGAGCAGCCCGCGGCCGCCCTGGCCGCCAGCGAGTACCTGAGGCTGGAGCACGACCTCGTCGCTGGGCGCTTGGAGATCGACCTGGACCTGGAGGCGCGGGTGCAGCGGACGGCGCTGGCGGCGATCCGGCAGGGGGTAGCCAACGCCTGCCACGACTGCTCGGACGGCGGTCTGGCCGTGGCCCTGGCGGAGATGTGCCTGGCGGGTGGACTGGGCCTGGACGCGTCGGCGGCTCCCGACGTGCAGCGGTTGGACGCCGCCCTGTTCGGGGAGGCGCAGTCGCGCATCCTGGTGGCGGTGCCGGCGGACAAGCGTGAGGAGCTGCTGACGATCGCTCAGGGGTTGAACGTCCCCTTCGCCTACGTCGGCCGGGTTGGCGGCGACCGCCTGCGCCTGTGGTCGGTTGACCTCCCGCTGGCGGAGCTGCGCGACGCCTACGAGGGCGGGCTGGAACGGGCGCTGGAGGGATAATGCCAGGCCCGGCGCAGTGGTTGGTTTCGCAGGGTGATGGATACCCCTGGCGCGACCTGCCTACCTCTGCTGACAGGTTAGGCAAGGTTGACGTGCGCGCACAAGCGTTCTAAACTGCCCTTGTGGATGAAATGTCGATGAAAGTTGTGGATAAGCCTCTTGCTCATGCAAGCGGGCCGCCCCCTATCATTAGCTCAGTGAGGAGAGTCGCATGAAAGTCGTCTTTATGGAGGAGGTCGAGGGCACCGCCCGCGTCGGTGAGGTGAAGAACGTCGCCGACGGCTTCGCCCGCAACTACCTGCTGCCGCGCAGGCTGGCCGCCCCCGCCACCGACCACTACATCACCATCGCCGCCGCCCGCGCCGAGAAAGAGTTGCGCCGCCAGACTAAGCTCGACGAAGAGGCTCAAGAGCACTTGGTGCCTAAGATGGAGGGTCAGTCCGTCACCATCGAGGTGCGCGTGGGTGAGCAGGGCAAGCTGTTCGGCTCCGTGACCGCCCGCGACATCGCTGAGGCGCTTCAGGAGGCGACGAACGTTGAGCTGGAGCACCGGCAGGTTGACCTGCGCCAGCCGATCCGTGAAGTCGGCTCGCAGGAGGTGACGGTGAAGCTAACGCGCAACGTGCACGTGCCTGTAACCGTGAACGTGGAGCCGCTGGGAGGGATGCCGGAAGAGGAAGAGGCGGCGGAGGCCCAGGCGGAGGCCGCGGAGGAGACGAGCGAAGAGCCAGCGGAGGCTGAAGCGGTGGAGGAAGAAAAGGCGGAGGTGGAGGCTGAGCCTGTAGAGGCGGAGGCAGAGGAGGAGCCGGAGGCGGCTGAAGCGGAGGAGGAAGAGAAGGCGGAGGGCGAGGCTGAGCCTGCGGAGGGGGAGGAGAAGGCAGAAGAGGCGCCGGAGGCCGCGGAGGAGACGAGCGAAGAGCCGAAGGCGGCTGAAGTGGAGGAGGAGGAAGAGAAGGCGGAGGGCGAAGCGGAGCCTGTGGAAGCAGAGGCGGAGGCGGAGGCCGAAGCTCAAGAGGAGCCGGAGGCCGCGGAGGAGACGAGCGAAGAGCCGGAGGCGGCTGAAGCGGAGGAGGAGGAAGAGAAGGCGGAGGGCGAAGCGGAGCCTGTGGAGGCAGAGGAGAAGGCTGAAGAGGAGCCAGCGGAGGCTGAAACGGAGGAGGGGGAAGAGAAGACGTAGGGGCGCAGCGTGGCTCGCCCTACGTGCTGGTGAGGGGTAACGGGAGGGGGAGGTTCGAGAAGTAGTGTCGTAGCCGGGCAGGTGTGATGGTTGTCGAGGCCGGGCGAGCGGAGAAGCTGCCGCCCCACGATATCGAAGCGGAGGAGGCGATCGTCGCCTCCTTGATGGTTGACCCCGAAGCGGTCTACAAGATAGCGCCCGTTCTCAAGGCGGATGACTTCTTCCGCGAGAAGAACGCCTGGGCGTTCGAGGCTTGCCTGGCCCTGTGGGAGCGCAACCAGTCGATCAACCAGATCACCGTCTCCCACGAGCTGGCCCGCCGCGGGCGGCTGGAGGAGATCGGCGGCGCGGCCTACCTTAGCCGGCTGGTCACAGACCTGCCAACCTCTGTGGGCGTTGAGCACTACGCGGGGCTCGTCCAGCGCGACTCATCCTACCGCAAGCTGATCACCGCCGCTGGTCACATCGCTCAGATGGCGTACCAGGCTGGGCCGGACGTCGGAGGCATCCTCGCCCGTGCGGAGACGCTCATCGCGGGCATCCGCCAGGGCGAGTCGATCCGGGACTTCGTTCACGTCAAGGAGCTGCTGGAAGGCTACCTCTCGACCGCTGACCGCGCCACCGGCGCCGTCGCTTCTGAGGCGCGAGCCATTACCACCGGCTTCATGGACCTGGATACTCTCCTGGGCGGCCTGAAGCGGATGGACCTGATAGTGGTGGCGGCGCGTCCCAGCGTCGGCAAGACCTCGCTGGCGCTGAACTTCGCCCGCAACGCCGCGGCGCGACAGCAGGCGACTGTGGGCGTCTTCTCGGTGGAGATGGCGGCGGAGCAGATCGTCCAGCGGCTGCTGGCGGCGGAGGCGGGTGTGGACTCCACGCGGCTTGGCTTCGGCACGCACTCGGACCGCGAGCAGGGGAAGATCATCAACGCCCTGGGCGTACTCTCCGAACTCAACATCTACTTCGACGACACGGCGACGCTCACCGTGGCCGAGATGCGGGCCAAGGCCCGGCGTCTGCACCTGGAGCGGGGCCTTGATCTTCTGATCGTCGACCACCTCCAACTGATGCATGGCGGCCTGCGCAGCGAGAACCGCGTGCAGGAGGTGAGCCACATCACGCGCTCGCTCAAGGAGCTGGCGCGCGACCTGGACGTGCCGGTTATCGCCTGCTCCCAGCTCTCGCGCGCGGCGGAAGCCCGGCCCACGCATGTCCCCCAGCTCTCCGACCTGCGCGACTCCGGCAGCATTGAGCAGGACGCGGACGTGGTGATGTTCATCTATCGTGAGGAGAAGCACGTCAACCGCGATGAGTGGCAGCGACAACACCCCGACCGGCCCGCCGAGAACTACCCCGCGGGCATCGCTCAGATCATCATCGCCAAGCACCGCAACGGGCCCACGGGCACTATCCATCTTCGCTTCCGCGAGAAGATCGCCCGGTTCGAGGACCTGCTGGCGAGGGAGCCCGAGGAGGGGCAATGGAACGAGGAGGCGTAGGCGGGGCGCGCCCGGCTGGCGCCGGCGATGAGTTCGCCGGATT
The DNA here is from genome assembly GCA_913056415.1 of uncultured Chloroflexota bacterium. GTDB lineage: Bacteria > Chloroflexota > Dehalococcoidia > SM23-28-2 > RBG-16-64-32 > JADFNQ01. The sequence goes on from CAJXNA010000057.1 coordinate 6,271, forward strand.
TCCCAGTTCGGCGCGGGCGACGCCGGTGCCGAACCTGTTCTTCGCGCGGCTGTTGCCGGACATCGAGAGGGCGGAGGAGCTGCTGGTGACGCTCTACATCTTCTACATCCAGGGCCTCCAGCGACGCTCACCGTTCTTCGTCACCGGTAGCGAGCTGGCCGCGGACGGCACGCTGGTGCGGGCGCTGGCGAACCTTTGTGGTGAGGGCGGCGAGGCGCTGGGCCGCGGCCTCGCCCTGGCCGCGGAGCGCGGCTCGCTGTTGCGCGTCGAGGTTAAGGGCGACGGTCGGGCCGAGGAGGCCTACCTGCCGGCCACGCCCTACAATCGCCATGTCGCCGAGCGTCTGGCGGGGGCGGAGCTGCGTCTCGACGAGCCGCTGCCGCCAGCGGCGCCTGCCGAGGCCCCGAACATCTTCGCCCTGTACGAGGAGAACATCGGCGCCATCACCCCCCTCATCGCCGACGAGCTCAAGGACGCCGAGGAGCGCTACCAGCGGCAGTGGATCGAGGCGGCGTTCCGGGAGGCGGTGACTCAGAACAAGCGAAGCTGGCGCTACATTGAGGCGATCCTGCGCCGCTATGAAGCGGAGGGCCCTGATTATGAAGAAGCTGGACGAGATCCTGAAGCAGACTGGCTTGAGCGCCGCTACGCCCGCGGCAAGCGCGGCGCCGGCCGGCTCCGCTGACGAGCCGGCAGACGACGTCTGCTCCTCCTGCGGCGGCGCCGGCTTCGTCCGCAAGAACGTGCGCCTGGGTCACCCCGATTTCGGTAAGGCGTTCCCCTGCCAGTGCACCGAGGACGAGCGCGCCGATCAGCGTCTGGCCCGCCTCCAGCGCTACAGCAACCTGGGCGCCCTGCTGCGGCTCACCTTCGACGACCTGATGGCGCGCGGACGCAGCCCCAACCAGCAGGACCAGGAGCGGTTCGCGCGGGCCGTGGCCGACGCCCGCGAGTTCGCGGAGGAGCCTTCCGGCTGGCTTGTGCTCAGCGGCCCCAGCGGCTGCGGCAAGACTCATCTCGCCGCCGCCATCGCCAACGCCTGCATCGAAGGCGGCCGCCCGGCGCTGTTCATGGTCGTGCCGGACCTGCTGGATCACCTGCGCGCCGCCTACCGGCCGGACAGCGAGATCGGCTACGACGAGCTGTTCGAGATGGTGCGTAGCGCGCCCCTGCTTATCCTCGACGACCTGGGGATGCACAGCTCCACCCCCTGGGCGGACGAGAAGCTGTACCAGCTTATCAACCATCGCTACCAGGGCCGCATGCCCACAGTGTTCACCACTGCCAAGGAGATCAGCGATCTGGACCCGCGCCTCCAGACCAGGCTGGGGGATGTGGCGCTTTCCAGATTGCACCGCCTGGAGTCCGGCCCAGCAGGTGGACTCGGCGATCTGGACGCGCTCGACCTTCCGCTGCTGCAGCGGATGACGTTTAAGACGTTCGACCCGCAGCACCTTGAATCAGACCGTCAAGAACTGAAGCTGATCCAAGACGCCCAGCGGCAGGCCCTGAAGTTTGCGGAGGACCCGAAGGACTGGCTTGTGTTCGCCGGTAAGGCCGGCCGCGGCAAGACGCGCCTCGCCGCCGCTATCGGCAACTACCGCCGTCAGGCGGACCCGGGAGTGCTGTTCGTCATCGTGCCTGACCTGCTGGACCGTCTGCGCTCCAGCTTCAACTCCCAGAACCCGAAGGCGTTCGATGATCTGTTCGAGCGGGTGCGGAGCGCTTCGCTTCTGATCCTGGACGATTTAGGCTCCCAGACCGGCACTGCATGGGCGGAGGAGAAGCTGTTCCAACTCCTGAACTATCGCTACAACGCCTGCCTGCCCACGGTCATCACCACGAGTCTCACAGTGAAGGATATGAACGCTCGGCTCGCCTCCCGCCTGACGGACCCCCAAGTCAGCACAGTCCTGAGGATGGGCAGCTTCGACTTCCTGGGCGGGGAGAGGGAAGGGGAGCGGGGGCAGAGCGGCAAACGGTTCCCTGCCCGCGGCCGCGGGCGGCGGGGCTAGGTATCGAGGAAGTCCCACTCCGCTCCAAGTACCCATCGCAGAGCCGAGAGCTTGCCGCTCCACATGCCCCACTCAAAGTCGTCCTCGACCGGCCTAATCTTTCCGGGAGGGTAGCTAGCCCTTACTCTTTCAGCGGCCTCCTTGGCCCCCTGAATGATGTCCGGTGGGGGCAATGGGTCTTCTCCATCTTCGACTCGCGCCATTAATAGTAAGTGCCGCTCATGCCATACACGGTCGAAGAACTCCTGCTCAGCAACTAGAATCTCGGCCTGAGTACGCACCCCTCCGACCATGAAGCGCTCCAAGAACTCGCGTTTGTCGCGGGTCAGGCGGTTGAGTTGCGGACGTTCCCAGTACTTGATCCTGAAGGGTGGACGATTGTTCAGCTCGTAGTCACGTAAGTAGTCCTTGGCTGGGTTCGAGAGGAAGTTAGATGCTATTACGAGGGCGGTGTTAGGACGCTCGGCGCTCGCCCAGGAGAGCAGTCCTTGCAGCTTCTCAGGCGGAACACCTCTCTTGTGATGTTTGCACTCGATGAACCATGTCTCTAGGTGCTTGCTCCCGTCAACGTCTGTCCGTTCCCACTGAGCTACGATATCGCGACCGCTATCTGCCGGACTTGAATTAAGGCCGGTGCCCTTGCGCCAGTCAACGTTAACGAAGCCTAGTTCGTGTAGGAGTTCAAAGCAGAACTCCTCGAAATCAGTCTCGTCTAGACCGTCTAGTTCGAGTTTGCTCACTTCGTCAGCAATTATAGACGGCTTCCCGCCCCGTTGACACCCGCCCAGCCCAGGCGCACTATCGGGGCGACGGTGAGGCCGTAGGACGAAAGGGGGCACAATGACTGACTCGCACGCAAACAATGAATGGACGCAGCCTGACACGGAGTCTCTCGCAGAAATTACGAAGGCCGTGGCGGATGATCTCGCTCAAAGCAAGACCAAGGAACAGATCGTGGAGGGGCTTGTTGCCTATGATGGCTGGCCAGCGGAAGTGGCCAACGGATTCGTAGAACAGGTCGAGCAGGACATGGCTCGGACTATCGCTGATGCTGACCGATCCATTGGTGTTGACGGAAAGGCTCACACTGCTGCTAGCGCCGAGAGTCGCCATGATAAGGCAACCATTCGCGTGGACTACCCCTACGGTGGGACGTTAACCCTATCTGAAAACAAGCTCGTTTGGAGACGGAGCCGGTGGCCCTCAATATGGCCTAAGGGGGGATTGTCGGATTATGGCAGGGAGAAGCCCCCCGATCTACTTGAAATACCGGTGGACAAAGCCGCGTTTGTCTTAGGGCCGCGTCGCGGAATCTCCTTGACCAGCATTATCTTTTCCCTCGGTATGGCATTTGTCTATGACGCGCTTTCAGGTGGAACACGCAGAACCATCGAAGTAACCTTCGGCCTTGGTCACTACTTTTTCAGCGTGAGGAATGAGAGTGAGTGGCTTGAAGATATCGCGAGGGCCAAGAGCATCCTCCATACGCAGAGGAGCCCCAAGAGCCCGACCGGCTAGG
>CAJXNA010000058.1 GCA_913056415.1 uncultured Chloroflexota bacterium
TGCAAGGACGCCGGCCTCGACTGCAGCGAGGTGGTCCGCGGCCAGACCGAGGAGGAGGTCCTCCAGAAGGCCCTCGAGCACGGCAAGGCTGCCCACAACATGCAGGCCACGCCGGAGTTGACTCAACAGGTTAAGACCCTCATCAAGGAAGAGTAGCCCCTAACCCCGCCGCGGCCGCTCCAGCTCCTCGCTGTCCAGCGTTATCGTCACCGGCCCCTCGTTCACCAGCTCCACCGTCATCTGCGCCCCGAAGCGGCCTGTCTGCGTCGGCACGCCCGCCTCCCGCATCGCCCCGGCGAACGCCTCCACCAGCGGCTCCGCCGCCTCCGGCGCCGCCGCCCCCACAAAGCTCGGCCGCCGGCCCTTTCGCGTCTCCGCCAGCAGCGTGAACTGGCTCACCACCAGCGCCTCTCCCCCCACATCCAGCAGCGACAGGTTGAACCTCCCCTCCCCGTCCGCGAATATCCGCATCTCCGCGCACTTCCGGGCCAGGCGAAGCGCCTCCGCCTCCCCGTCTCCCTGAGCCACCCCTACCAGCGCCAGCAGCCCCCGACCGATTGACGCCACCGCCTCCCCCTCCACCATCACGGCGGCCCGACTCACCCTTTGGATAACGATTCGCATGCCAGAATCATGCCCCAGCCTGAGAGCTGGGGTAAAGCCTTTCCCCTGTCCCAGAAACAAAATCGCCGCCCCCATAGAGGGCGGCGCTATCGGCGGGACAAGCGCTCAGTCCGCTGTTTTAGCCTCCGCCTTCGACTCCTTCGACTCGCCCCCATCGTGCGATTTCCCATGGTCATCAGACGCGCCGCTACCGGAGCCGCCGTTGTTGCCCGCCTGCCCCTTGCGGTTATCCGTGCTGTAGAAGCCGGAGCCCTTGAAGATCACCGCCGGCATGCTGATCAGCCGTCGCGATGAGCCGCCGCACTTCGGGCACCTCTGCTCCGTAGGCGCGTCGAAACCTTCGGCGCGCTCATACTCGTGTCCCTTGGAGCATTGGTACTCGTATATCGGCAACTTACATCCACCTCCCGTGTATGGAAAGCCGCCCTTTTAGGGCAGCTTCCGAACATGAATATAGCAGGAACCTCACCCTCACGCAACAGTAAGTGCAGGCCTAGCGTCCCACTCCCAGGACCCACTCATTCCTTGTTCGTCTCTTACCGCTCTGATATACTCGCCTGCGGACACTTCCCCGCATAAAAGGAGACCTGTTTGCCTACAGCTGTATCCATGAAATCCCTCCTGGAGGCCGGCGTCCACTTCGGCCACCAGACCCGCCGCTGGAACCCGAAGATGAAGAGGTTCATCTTCTCGGAACGCAACGGCATCCACATCATAGACCTGGAAAAAACCGTCGGCTGCCTGGAAGCCGCCTGCCAGTTCACAAGCGATCTTATCGCCTCCGGCGGCACCCTCCTCTTCGTCGGCACCAAGCGCCAGGCCCAGGACACCATCGAGAGCGAAGCGCGACGCTGCGGCATGCCGTTCGTCAACACCCGCTGGCTGGGCGGAACCCTCACCAACTTCCACACCATCCAGGGCCGCATCGACTACCTGGTCCGGCTGGAGGACGCCAAGGCCCGCGGCGAGCTTGACCACCTAACCAAGAAAGAGAGCCTCCGCACCGAAGATGAGATCGCCCGCCTCAACCGCTACCTCGGCGGCATCAAGGAGATGACCAACCTCCCCACCGCCGTCTTCATCATCGATACCACCAAAGAGGACATCGCCATCGCCGAGTCCCTCCGCTGCGACATCCCCATCGTCGCCCTCGTCGACACCAACTGCAACCCCGATGTCATCGACTACCCCATCCCCTCCAACGATGACGCCATCCGCGCCATCAAGCTCATCACCGCTCGCATCGCCGACTCCGTCCTCGAAGGCCTCACCGCCCGTGAGTACGCCCAGAAAGCCGCCGATGAAGCTGAGGCCGAGGTAGAGGTCGCCGCCTACAGAGAGACCGGCTACGTTGCCTCGCCCGATGCGCCCACGCCGGACTACAACCAGACGCCAAAACCGGAAGCCCAGCAGGCCCCGGAGGCTGAGCCCGGCGCAGAGCCCACCACCGCCGCCGCCGCGGAGGAGCCCGCCACCGCCGCAGAGGAGCCGCCTGCAGCCGAAGACGCACCGGAACCCGTGGCCCCCGCCGAACCAGCTGAAGCAGACACCCCCGCTGAGCCATCATCCGAGGAGCAGCCCGACGAGGAGAAGCCAGCCGCGGAGCCCGCTCCCGAGGACGAATCTACCGAGAGCGAGAAGACCGCCGAAGCCGATAGCGAATAAGGAGACCACCGTGCCCGTCTCTCCTGCGGCCGTCAAGGAACTGCGCGAACTGACCGGCGCAGGCATCCTGGACTGCAAGAGCGCCCTCGAGGAGGCCGGCGGCGACTTCGACAAGGCCAAAGACATCCTCCGCAAGAAAGGGATCGCAATGGCCGCCAAAAAGGCCGAGCGCGCCACCGCGGAGGGGCTCGTCCAGACCTACGTCCACCACGACGGCCGCCTGGGCGCCCTCGTCGAGATCAACTGCGAAACCGATTTCGTAGCCCGTACCGAGGACTTCAGCAAGCTCGCCCAGAACATCGCCCTCCAGGTCGCCGCCACCAACCCTACCTACGTCGCCTCTGAGGACATCCCCAAGGACACGGAAGGAGACGCCAAACAGCTCTGCCTCCTCCTCCAGCCCTTCGTCCGCGACGAATCCATGACCGTCGCCGACATGGTGAAGGAAACGATCCGCAAGACGGGCGAAAACATCCGCATCCGCCGCTTCGCCCGCTTCGAGCTGGGGCGCTGACAGATGACGAAAGACGCAACCAAACGCGTCCTCCTCAAGCTCAGCGGCGAAGCCCTCATGGGCGACCTCCCCTACGGCATAGACTCCGCCATGCTCAACACCATCGCCGGCCAGCTCAAGGCCGTCCAGGACATGGGCATCCAGGTGGGCATCGTCGTCGGTGGCGGCAACATCTACCGCGGCGCCGCCGCTGCTGCCGCCGGCATGGACCGCGCCACCGCTGACTACGCCGGCATGCTCGCCACCATCATCAACGCCATCGCCCTTCAGGACGCCCTGGAGCGCAACGGCCTCACCGTCCGCACTCAGAGCGCCATCAACGTCACCGCCGTCGCTGAGCCCTACATCCGCCGCCGCGCCATCCGCCACCTGGAGAAGGGCCGCGTGGTCATCTTCGCCGCCGGCACCGGCAACCCCTACATGACCACCGACACCGCCGCCGCCCTCCGCGCCATCGAGCTTGACGCCGATGTCCTCCTTATGGCCAAGAAGGACGTCAACGGCGTCTTTGAAGCCGACCCCGCGAAAGACCCCTCCGCGCGGAAGTTCCGCACCCTCAGCTACCTGGACGCCCTCAACCGCCGGCTTCAGGTCATGGACTCCACCGCCCTCTCCCTCTGCATGGAGAATTCCCTCCCCATCGTCGTCTTCAACCTGCGCCTGCCCCGCAGTATCGAGCTCGCCGCCTCCGGCAAGGACGACGGCACCACCATAGGCGACCTGGACACCGTACTGGAGGACGCCTCAGAGCCGGCCAAGCCATCGAGGTGACGCCATGATCGACGACGAGCTTCTAGACGCCGCTGACCGCATGGAGAAGACCGCGGAGGCCCTCCAGCGAGACCTGGCCACCATCCGAACCGGCCGTGCCAGCCCCGCCATCGTGGACCACCTCCAAGTGGACTACTACGGCGCCCCCACACCCCTCAACCAGCTCGCCACCATCAGCACCCCGGAAGCCCGCCTCATCGTCATTCAGCCCTGGGACCGCGGCTCCATCGGCGCCGTCGAAAAGGCCATCCTCAAATCGGACATCGGCCTCAATCCCAGCAACGACGGCACCGTCATCCGCCTGGCAATCCCCCAGCTCACAGAGGAGCGTCGACGCGAAATAGCCAAGCAGGTCCGAAAACGCGTTGAGGACGCCCGCATCGCCGTACGCAACATCCGCCGCGACTGCCATGACCATATCCGCCGCCTGGAGCACGACCACGAGATCTCCCAGGACGACCTCCATCGTGCCGAAACCGAACTCCAGAAACTCACCGACGACCAGGTCAAAGAGATCGACAAGGTAGGCCACGAGAAAGAGGAGGAGGTTCTCGCCGTCTGACGCTCCAGCCCGGCAACCGTTCCGCACCCTGAGCGTTCTATACTGGTGACGATAACCATGGTCATCGCCATCCGCGCCCCCAAGAAGGCCCCGCCCCCACCGCCTCTCACCCTATCCCAGGTGCCGGCTCACGTAGGCATCATCATGGACGGCAACGGCCGCTGGGCCACCAACCATGGCCTCCCCCGCCTGGCGGGCCACCGCGCCGGCACTGAGAACCTCCGCCGCGTCATCGAACGCTTCGCTGACTACGGCGTCCACTACCTCACCCTCTACGCCTTCTCCACCGAGAACTGGAACCGACCCAAGCGCGAGATCCGCGGCCTTATGTCAATCCTCTCCCGCGTCATCAAACGCGAGATCAAGCACTTCCATAAAAATGGCATCCGCCTTCTCCACATCGGCCGCCTGGAAGCGCTAGACCCCAAGCTCCAGCAGCAGATCCTGGACGCAATCGACCTCACCAAGGACAACGACCGCATGACTCTCACCATCGCCTTCAACTACGGCGGCCGCGCCGAAATCCTGGAGGCCGTCCGCCGCATCGTCAGCGAAGGCGTGCACCCCGACCAGATAAACGAGCGCCTTTTTAAACACTACCTGTACACCGTGACAATCCCCGATCCCGACCTCATCATCCGCACCGCCGGCGAGATGCGCCTATCCAACTTCCTCCTCTGGCAAGGCGCTTACGCCGAATTCGTCTCTACACCCGTCCACTGGCCGGACTTCGATATCGATGAGATCGACGAGGCGCTGCTCGCCTATAGCCAGCGCAAGCGCCGCTTCGGCGGCCTCCTGCCGGCTGAAGTCGATTACCCAGCACCGGCTAACGGAAAGAACGGTGCCCGCCCCAACGGTCGGCGCGCTCTGGGGCGTAACAACATCCAACGCTGATGCTCCCTCAGCGGGTCGCCGTCTCTATCGTCGGCATACCCGTAATCATCGGCCTCACCCTGCTCGGCGGCCCCCTATTCACCATCGTCGCTGGCTTCCTCCTGACCGTCGCCGCCCTGGAGTTCTACGCCGCCACTGACCCAACGTCTGCCGGCAGCCAGACACACCACCTCCTAGACCAGCGCCCGCTCGCCCTCATCGGCGCCGCCGGCGTCGCCCTCCTCATCGCCGCCGCCGACAACGGCTTCGATTGGTGGACGCGCGCCCTCGCCCTCCTCGTCCTCCTTCCCTTCCTCCCCATCATCCTCCGCGGCGAGGCCGAGACCGGCCTGCGTGACTGGCTCTGGACGCTCGGTGGTCTCATGTACGTGGGCTTCCTCGGGTCCCACTTGATCCTCCTGCGTGACGCCGCCAACGGTCGTGACTGGGTCCTGCTGGCCCTGTTCGCCACCTTCGCCACGGACACCTCCGCCTACTTCGTGGGCCGCCTCCTGGGCCGTACCAAGATCGCGCCCTCCATCAGCCCCGGCAAGACGCTTGAGGGCGCCCTGGCCGGGTTCGCGGCCGGCCTCGCCACCGTCCTCATCCTCAACTGGGCGCTGGACATCGGCGCCGGCCTGGAGATCATCCCCCTCGCCTTCCTCCTCCCCGCCCTCGCCCAGTTCGGCGACCTAGCCGAATCGCTCATCAAGCGCGGCGCCGGCCTTAAAGACGCCTCCCACGCTATACCCGGCCACGGCGGCCTCCTGGACCGCCTGGACAGCGTTCTGTTTACGGCGCCTTTGGTATACTACTATCTGACATGGATAATCCTGTGACGGGCCGCCGCATTGGCCTCGTCGTCCTCGGCTCCACGGGCTCTATCGGTCGCCAGACCCTGGACGTAGTCCGCTCCCTCCCCAAACACTTCAACGTCATCGGCCTCGCCGCCGGCGGAAACGTCACCCTCCTGGAGGAGCAGGCCCGCGAGTTCAGGCCCCGTCTCATCTACTGCGACCGCGAGAGCGAATACGTTCGCGGCCGCGTCTCCGCCCGCTGGGCCGGCATGGAAGAGATGGCCGCCTACCCGGACACGGACGTAGTCGTGACGGCCACGCTGGGCATCACCGGCCTTAGCCCCACCCTCGCCGCCCTGCGCGCCGGCAAGACCGTGGCCCTGGCCAACAAAGAGGTGCTGGTCATGGCCGGCCAGCTCCTTACCGCCGAGGCGAAGCGCCACAGCGCCCAACTGCGGCCCATCGATAGCGAACACTCCGCCATCTGGCAGTGCCTCTGGGGCGAGCAGCCCGACAGCGTTGAGCGCATCGTCCTCACCGCCTCCGGCGGCCCCTTCCGTGACACGCCGCCCGAAGAGCTGCACCGAGTAACCGCGGAGCAAGCGTTGCGACACCCCAACTGGCAGATGGGCCAGAAGATCACCGTAGATAGCGCCACCCTCTTCAACAAGGGGCTGGAGTGCATCGAGGCCCGCTGGCTGTTCGACGTGCCCCTCGACCGCATAGACGTAATCCTGCACCGCGAAAGCATCGTCCACTCTCTGGTCATGTTTCGGGATGGCTCAGTCAAGGCCCAACTAGGCGTCCCCGATATGCGTCTACCTATACAATGCGCCCTCACCTACCCGGAGCGTGTGCCCGGCACCGCCGTGCCTCGTCTGGACCTGAGGCGCATCGGCACATTGAACTTCGGGACACCTGACATGAAACGCTATCCCTGCCTCAGCCTGGCGCTGGAAGCGGGCCGCAACGGCGGCGCCTTCCCCGCCGTCCTCTGCGCCGCCGATGAGATCGCCGTTCAGCACTTCCTGGCCGGCCATCTCGGCTTCACAGACATCGCCCGCGTCATCGAAGGCGCCCTCGCCGACCACACCGGCCCTGCCAACCCCTCTCTCGACGACATCCTCGCCGCCGACGCCTCAGCCCGCGCCTGGGCCGAGGACTGGGTCAAAGCCAAAACATAGCATGATACCTAGAGGCAGCTTAGCTTAATGGACATCCTCCTCCAGACAATCCTCCCCTTCGCCGGCATCCTCATAGCTCTCATCGTCATCCACGAGCTCGGTCACTACTTCACCGCCAAACTCACCGGAGTCAAGGTACTGGAGGCCGGCATCGGCTACCCACCCCGCGTATGGGGCTTCACCTGGCGCGATACCATATACTCCATCAACTTGCTGCCTCTGGGCGGCTTCGTGCGCCTCCTTGGCGAAGAAGACCCCAAGGACCCACAGAGCCTCGCCGCCAAACCCCGCTGGATCCGTCTCATCGTCCTCGCCTCCGGCTCCGGCATGAACTTCATCCTACCAATCTTCCTCTTCGCCGCTATCTTCATCATCCCCCGCGACGTAAACGTGGGCCTCACCCAGATTACATCGGTAGTGCAAGACGCGCCGGCATCGCAGGCGGAGCCGGTGAGACTCCCGGACGGCCTTGATCCGGACGAGGCCACCGGCCTGCGCGCCGGTGACGTTATCGTCGCCGTCAACGGCAACGAAACACGCAACCCCGCCGAGGTTGGGCGGCAGATCCGGCTCAACCTGGGCGAGACGATAACGATGACCGTGCGCCGCCCCCTGGACACGGGCGAAGTGGCGTTCATCGACTATCGCATGGAGGCCCGCTGGGCGCCGCCCGATATCGTCCATACCGTCGAGCCTGGCGATACCGTCAGCTCCGTCTCCAGCTTACTGGGCATCCCCTGGCAATTCGTGCTCCAAGCAGCCGATATCGAGTACCGGTTGACCGAAGGCCAGCAACTTACCATCCCCGACGCTGATGGCACTATCGCCTACGAAGTGCAGGACACCGACACCGTAGCCCTCGTGGCCCGCCGCCTCGGTATCACCAGAGAGGCCGTCCGGCTGGCCGCAGGCCTGCCCGACCCGGAAGCGCTCACGCCCGGTCAGGAGCTGCGCTTTACCCAGGGCCCTACCGGCATCACCATAGCTACCTGGAACCCCGCCTTCATCGAGACTGAGAGCTTCCCGCCCTGGGAGGCCGTCCCCAAGGGCCTGAGCGAATACGGCGATACGCTGGTCCTGTTCCGGAACGAGGTCGTTTCCTGGTTCAGAGGCGGCTCCAGCCCCCAGTTCGCCGGGCCCGTGGGCATCGCCCAGGCCACCGGCGAGATCGTGGAGCAGTCGGGATGGATAGCCCTCCTGGAACTGGCCGCCCTCCTCTCCTTCAACCTCGGCATCATCAACATCCTGCCCCTACCCATGCTGGACGGCGGACGTATCGCCTTCGTTGTCTTGGAAATCATCCGCGGCGGTCGTAGGATCGCCCCCGAGAAGGAGGCGTTAGTGCATCTAGTGGGCCTGGCGCTTATCATTAGCCTGGCAGTTGGCATCACTGTCCTTGATGTCCAACGCATAATCGGAGGGGAGAGCCTGTTCAGATGACTGTCGAGGAGCACCGCCCGCTCAGCCCCAGGCGAAAGTCCCGGCCCGTCCACGTCGGCGACGTCCAGGTCGGCGGCGACGCCCCCGTCGTCGTCCAGACCATGACCAACACCGACACCGCCGACGCCCAGTCCACCCTCAACCAGATCGCCCAACTCGCCGACAACGGCGCCGAGATCGTCCGCCTCGCCGTCCCCGATAAGGCCGCCGCCGCCGCCCTGCCGGAGATCGTGCGCGCCACAACCGCCCCCCTCATCGCCGACATCCACTTCGACTACCGGCTGGCCCTCGCCTCCATCAAGGCCGGCATCCACGGCCTCCGCCTCAACCCCGGCAACATCCGCGACGCCGACAAGGTCCGAGAGGTGGTGCGGGCCGCCCAGGAGCGCCGCATCTCCATACGCATCGGCGTCAACGAAGGCTCCCTGCCGCCCATACCTACCCTGGCCGAGGATGAGTTGCCCCCGCCCAAACCGCGGCGCATGGTGGACGCCGCCCTATGGGAGATAAGCATCTTGGAGGAGATGGGTTTCGAGGACATCAAGATCTCCCTCAAGGCGTTCGACGTCCCCGCCATGGTCACCGCCTACCGCGAGATCGCCCAGCGCGTCCCCTATCCGCTGCACCTTGGCGTGACCGAGGCGGGCCTGCCGGGCGCCGGCTCCGTGCGCTCCGCCGTCGGCATCGGCCTCCTCCTGGCCGAGGGCATCGGTGACACCATCCGCGTCTCCCTCGCCGCCGACCCGGCCGAGGAGCTGCCCGTCGCCTGGAACATCCTCAGCTCCCTCAACATCCGGCAGCGCGGCGCCACTATCGTCGCCTGCCCCACCTGCGGCCGCATCGAAGTCGACCTTATCCCCCTCGCCAACCAGATCGAGGCCCACTTCCAGAAGCTGGGTAAGCCCATCACCGTGGCCGTCATGGGCTGCGTCGTCAACGGCCCCGGCGAGTCCCGCGACGCCGACATCGGCCTCGCCGCCGGCAAGGGCAAGGGCGCCATCTTCCGCAAGGGCGAAGTCGTACGCATCGTCCCCGAGGATCAGTTCCTACCCGCCCTCATCGAGGAGGGCCAGCGCGTCATCGCGGAGAAGTTCCCCGACGAGTCGGGGCCCTCTCCGGCCGACGACCAGGACGCCATCATCCCCATGACCGCGGTCCAGCAGGGCAGCCGCCCCGGCCGCACCGCCCGCCGCTAGCGCGAGGCC
>CAJXNA010000059.1 GCA_913056415.1 uncultured Chloroflexota bacterium
TGGACCTGGTCTCCTGCCAGACCTGCGACCTGGTGTTCGTGGCGTCGGAGCGCCGGCAGACCTGCCCCGTCTGCGGCGGCGAGGCCACCGGCCCCTACCTGGAGTACGTCCTGGACGAAACGGGGCTGCACCCCAAGAACGGATCCGCGATCCTGCCTGCCGGCAGGCAGGCGGAGGCCGCCGCCACGGACACCCCAGCGGGCCCGATCGCGGACGCCGAGGCCGCGGAGGAGCCGCCGACGACGGCGGCGGACGTCGACTGGCTAAACGTGTTCGTGGAGGGCGTCACGTCCTACCTCCTGGACTGCGGTATCACGGAGGACGACCTGCGGACCGTCCTGGAGGTGAACCTGGGCGTCAAGCCCAGGGTGGCGCGCGTGACGGTCCAACGCCTCACCGCGATCCGTGCCGTGGTGCGCGAGCTCGCGCCCGTCGGCGTGGAGGCTGAGGCGGAGGTGGTTGAGAGCCCCGAGGAGCCGGCGGAGGCGGTTGAGAGTCCGGAGGAGCCGGCTCAGGCGGAGGCGGAGGCGTAGTTAGAGCTCTATCTTAGCGGGGGCGCTGTCCCTAATAATCGGCGGCGGCCGCCGGCCTGCAGCCGCCGATCGTTCTATCTGAGTGGGGGCGCTGTCCCTGTTTGCGATTGGTGGCCCTGGGGGGCTTGACAGCCCGTAACTTAGCCGCTAAGATTCACGCCAGCCGAGCGGCTTAGAACCGCAACCGGCGTGCTGGGCCGGTCTTCCCGTTCCAGCACGACGGAGGAGACCGGCTCAGTCGCGTTTAGACGGGTGGTGGCCGGGTGGGTTCGCACTTGACAGTAACGGCGCAAAACATATATAGTGCGAACCTTAATTACTCCTTTCGCCGCTCCCCTGACGGGGCCCGGCACCTCCAGCCTCCTCCCTCATGAGGCGCATCAACGTCTCCGGCCCCCAGCTCCGCTTCGCCGCCGCTCACTTCACGACCTTCGCTGGCGAGTGCGAGCCTCTCCACGGCCACAACTACGCCGTCGCCGCCCAGCTCGAGGGTGAGCTAACGCCCGACTCCTGGCTGTTCGACTTCGTCGAGCTGCGCCGCGTCGTCGCCGCCCTCTGCCAGGAGCTCGACCACGCCTTCCTCCTCCCTACAGAGAACCAGAACCTAGCCGTGGCCCACAGCGACGGCCACTACACGATCACGTTTGATGACCGACGTTATGTCATCCCTGAGGCGGAGGTCCGCGCCCTCCCCATCGACAATTCCACCGCCGAGCGCCTGGCGGAGTGGCTCGCTGGCCGCCTCGCGGACGAGCTCAGAGCCCGTGGCGCGACGAACCTCTCCTCCCTCACCGTTACGGTGGAGGAGGCCCCGGGCCAGTCCGCCTCCTTCACCCTTACCCTCAATCCTGACGGTTGACAGACCTGACAAAGCGGCTATCATGTTGCTTACCGGCCTGCCCGCCGGGCAGGCCGAAGCACGCATCTCGTTCCTTGGAGCGGACTCGCCTCCGTAGACGCAAATGCAGATCGACTGGCAACGGGCGATCAACGACATTCTCGCCAGCAAGCTCTCCTGCCCCCGCTGCGGCACTCTCGTAGACGAGGTCATGATCGGCTACCTGCGCACCACGGAGGCCGCCCAGTGGGCTCCCCTCTGCGATGGCTGCACCAAGCGCGACAACTGCGACGCCCGCAAGTTCGTCCTCCTCTGCCCTCCCTGCGCCACCGAGACGCGCCTCCGCGCACGCCCCGTCAACGAGCAAGGGTTCATGCTCGCTCTCATGGAGGAGTGTCGTCGCAGCCTTGACGAGTCGCTCGACTACATCGCCGACTACTGGCGCGAGGACCTCGACGTCGATCCCGAAGAGATGGACAAGCGGCTGGATGAGGTGGAGCCGGACCTGTTCGAAGAGGAGAACTCCTGGCGCCGTTATGTCGAGGAGCAGTACCTCAAGGTGCACGCCTGGCTCCGCGACCGCCGGATCACAATACCCAACCCCGGCTGGCGCTCCGAGTACGTCGAAGAGGTCATCGCTGCCGACTACACTTCGCTGCTGGGAGACTAGCCGGCTAGCTCCTCATCTTGGCCACCGTCCTCCTCCTGTTCGACTCCCGCGGCGGCTTAACCGAGCAGCTTGCTGACGCAGTCGCCGAAGGTGTGCGCTCCGTCGCAGGCGTCACCCTTAGCCACCGCCGCCTGGACGACGCCGGCATCGACGAGCTCAAGCGGTGCGATGCGCTAATCCTGGGATCACCCAACTGGAGCGGCATGACCGGTAAGCTCAAGGACTGGATGGACCACTCCGGCGACCTGTGGGAGACCGGCGAACTGGCCGGCAAGGTCGGCGCCGCCTTCACCGCCGGCTGGTCACGCTCCGGCGGCACGGAGGCGACCCTCCTCCAGCTCCTCCACCTCCTGTTCGCCCACGGCATGCTCGTCATCGGCCTCCCCTGGTCCAACCGGATGCGCCGCTCCGGCTCCTACTACGGCGCCACCGCCCACGGCGAGGTCACGGAGGACGACCGCGCCCAGGCGCGGGAGCTGGGCCGCCGCGTCGCAGACCTCACTCAACGCCTGTTCCCTGCGAAAGGAGAGGTATCATGATCGTCCGTAGCCCCTGGTTCAGCCTGGAGCCCTACCCCCAGACCACCCTCACCCAGCTCCTGGAACCCTCCGCCAACCGCTTCCAGGACAAGCCGGCGTTCATCGCTGCCGAGGGTCCGGAATACACGTTCGGCCACGTCTGGGAGGCCTGTCGCCGCCTGGGCCGCTACCTCCAGGACGAGGGCATCCAGAAGGGCGACCGCGTCGCCATCCTCTCGGCCAACGCCCCCGAGTACTTCGTCGCCTTCTACGGCACCTTGTTCGCCGGCGGCGTTGTCACCACCCTCAGCCCCCTGTATAAGGAGCGCGAGATCCTACACCAGATGGAGGACTGTGAAGCCACAGCCGTCTTCGCCATGCGCCAACTCCTGCCCCAGGTCCAGTCCATCCGCGAGCATCTCCCCACTCTCCGACACATCCACGCCATCGAGGACGTCTGGAATCTGAGCGCTGAGGCGCCTCCGGAGCCGCAGCCCGTGGACCTCAACCCTGACGTCGACCTCGCCGCCCTACCCTACTCCAGCGGCACCACCGGCCTGCCCAAGGGTGTTATGTTAAGTCACTACAACCTCACCTCAAACGTGCGCCAGCTGCTGGCCACCGGCCTCACTGACAGCTACGCCGTCCTCCTGGACTTCCTGCCCTTCTTCCACATCTACGGCATGACTGTGCTCATGGCCTGCGGCTTCGCCATCGGCGCAACGCAGGTCGTCATGTCCCGCTTCGATCCCGCCCTCTGCCTGGAACTGATCCAGCGGCACCGGATCACCAACCTGTTCGTCGCTCCGCCGGCTCTGCTCGCCATGGCGAACTTCCCGGAGATCGACCGCTATGACCGCTCCAGCCTCCAGTTCGTCCTCAGCGGCGCCGCGCCGCTGCCGCCGGAGGTGGCCCAGCAGGGCGGCCGCGCCCTCCAGTGTACCGTCCTCCAGGCCTACGGCATGACCGAGACCAGCCCCGGCACCAACGTCAGCCCCCTCCACCGCGTCAAAGACGCCGCCGTCGGCCCGCCTATTCCCGACACGATCGAGAAGGTCGTCTCGCTAGAAGACGACCGCGAGCTGGGGCCAGGCGAGACCGGTGAGCTGCTCATAGCCGGCCCCCAGATCATGCGCGGCTACTGGAACCGCCCCGAAGAGACTGCCGACACGATCACTGAGGACGGCTGGATCCGCACCGGTGACATCGCCCAGTTCGATGAAGAGGGTTATGTCTACATCGTGGACCGCAAGAAGGAGCTCATCAAGTACAAGGGCTACCAGGTCCCGCCGGCTGAGCTGGAGGCGCTGTTAATGGAGCACCCCGCCGTCGCCGACGTGGCGGTCATCCCCAAGCCGGACAAAGAGGGCGGCGAGATCCCCAAGGCGTTCGTCGTCCTCAAGCCCAACGAGGAGGCTCCAGCCGACGAGATCATGGCCTGGGTCGCCGAGCGTGTGGCGCCCTACAAGAAGGTGCGCGATCTGGAGTTCGTGGACGCCATCCCCAAGTCGCTCTCGGGCAAGATCCTCCGCCGCGAGCTGGTGGAGCAGGAGCGCGCCAAGGGCACCGGCTAGCGATCAAGACTCGGCCTTGCTATCGCTCGCGGACATCAAGCCGTTGCACCTGGCGGACGTCACGCTGCCCAGGGGAACGCCGCTGGAGGGGCAGAGCTGCCCGGTCTACGGCTTCGTCGTCACGCACACGGATGGCATCGTGATGATCGACACCGGAGTCGGCGGCGATCACCCGGGGATCGAGGCGCTGTACAGGCCGGTGCGCTGGCCGCTCGCCGATGGGTTAGCCGAGCTTGGGATCGCCCCTGCTGACGTAGCGCTGGTCATCAACACCCACCTTCACTTCGATCACTGCGGCGACAACCGGCTCTTCCCGGGCAGGCCTATCTTCGCTCAGAGAGCAGAATACGAGGCGGCTCATGCGCCCGACTACACCATCCCGGACTGGGTAGACTTCCCCGGAGCCATCTACGAGTTAGTCGAAGGTGAGCGAGAGGTCCTTCCAGGGCTGACGCTTATCCCCACACCGGGGCACACGTCGGGACACCAGTCCGTACTTCTGGAGACGAGCACGGGCCGCATCGTCATCGCCGGGCAGGCGGCCTACACGGCCTCCGAGTACGTCAACCCGGAGGAGGCGCACGCCCGTGGCCTGGAGAGCGCCTGGGACCGGCAGAAGTGTCTGGAATCGCTGCGGCGGTTGCGCGAACTGGGCCCGCAGCGGGTCTACTTCAGCCACGACCCGACGGTGTGGGAGGCCAGCTAGCCGCTTAGCAGCAGCTCCCGGGCGAGCAGGAGCCAGCCTCGGCGGCGACCACGTTCAGCGACGAGAAGGCGTGCCCGCCTTCGCCGGGCCGCCGCGCCCTCACGACCGCGCTGATCACACTGAACGGTTGGGCGCCCTGCTTCTTGACCTGTGCCAGCAGGTCGCTCATGTCTTGCCAGCCCAGGGCCTCGGCGTCCGCCACTGTGTACTCCCTTAACACCTCGATCTCAATGTTGGTAAACCCGGCCGCCGCCAGCTTGGCTTGGTACTCGCTCTCCTCCAGCGCGCCCGCGGCACACGCCGCCCACGCTTCCAGATTGCCGCGCAGCACATCAGGCACCTGACCCCGCACGACGATGTCGGCGATGGCCAGGCGGCCGCCGGGCTTCAGGACCCGGAACGCCTCCGTCAGCACCTTGTCCTTGTCCGGCGATAGGTTCACCACGCAGTTGCTGATGATCACGTCCACGGAGCCCTCCGGCAGGGGGATGTCCTCCATCTCACCCTTGAGGAACTCCACGTTGGTCACGCCCGCCTGGCGCTGGTTCTTCCGCGCCAGCTCCAGCATCTCGTCCGTCATGTCCAGCCCGTAGGCCTTGCCGGTGGGGCCAACGCGCCGCGCCGAAAGCAGCACGTCGATGCCGCCGCCCGAGCCGAGGTCCAGCACCACCTCGCCCTCGTGCAGGTCCGCCATCGCCACCGGGTTTCCGCACCCCAGCGACGCCACCACCGCCTCCTGCGGTAGCCCCTGGAGCTCGTCCGTCGTGTAGAGCTTGGAGCTGACCACGCTCTCCGCCGTGTCGGAACCGCAGCAAGACGAGTCCGCTGCTCCCTGCGCCTGGCGGGCGCTCTGGGCGTAGCGCTCGCGAACCGTCTCCTTGATCTCTCGCTCGGTAGTCATAGCCTCTCCTCCTTAATCGAATCTTGTCGATTTATGCTAGCTCAGCCAGCGTCTTCACCGCGCCCATCAGGGCACGTGTGTTCACCCGGTAATACGCCCACAGCCCCCGCTTCTCGCACTCCACGATGCCCGCCTCGCGCAGCACCTTCAGGTGGTAGGAGATCGTGGACTGCGACAGCCCAAACAAGGGCACGATGTTGCACTCGCACAGCTCGTGCTTCGACCGCACCATCGTGCGGACGATTCGCAGGCGCGTCTCGTCCGAGAGCGCCTTGAACCGCGTTGCCGCATCGACCAGCGCTCCATCCTGCGCCGCGTCGGCCTCGTGAATCGAGCCCGGCTCTATCCCGCAGCAGGCCGCCCCCGTGTTTATGACCTTCGCTTCAGTAGCCATGGCCTCATGATACGGCCCATATCGATGTTTGTCAATATAGCGCGAGGGAATTTTGCGCAGATCATTAGACGCCCGCCGACGCCGCCTCCGCCAGCGACGCCTCCAACCGCCGTCCCAGCTCCTCCATCCCCCAGCCCTTCGCCGCTGAGATCACCAACGCATCGGCGCCCCACGGCTCCAGCAACGCCTGCGCCCCCTCCGCCTTCAGCACCTCCTCCAGCGAGTCGCCCTTCCCTTCGATGAGGAGATCGGCCTTGTTGAATACCGTCAGCAACGGCTTCGCCGCCAGCTCCAGTTCAGCCAGCGTCGCCTCCACCGTCTCGGCCTGTTGCACCGCGTCCGGATGCGTTACGTCCACCACGTGCAGCATCAGCGTCGCCTCCGTCATCTCCTCCAGCGTGGCCCGAAACGCCGCCACCAGCTGCGTCGGCAGCTTCTGGATGAACCCCACCGTATCCGTCAGCAACACCATGTTCCCCGATGGCAGCCTCACCCGACGCGTCACCGGGTCCAGAGTGGCGAACAGCCGATCCTCCACAAGCACGTCAGCCCCTGAGAACGTCCGCATCAGCGTGCTCTTGCCCGCGTTCGTGTAGCCCACCAGCGACACCACCGGCATCCCCTGCCTCGCCCGCTGGCGACGGTGCAGCGCCCTCTGCCGCCTCACCTGCTCGATCTGCCGCTTCAGCGCCGATATCCGGTCACGGATCAGCCTCCGGTCCGTCTCCAGCTGCGTCTCGCCCGGGCCACGCGTGCCGATTCGACCTTCCAGCCGCTCCAGGTGAGACCACTGGCCCCGCAAGCGGGGCAGGATGTATTCGTGCTGGGCCAACTCCACCTGCAGCCGGCCCTCCCTCGTGCGCGCGTGCTGGGCGAAGATGTCCAGGATCAGCGCCGTGCGATCCAGCACCTTCACCTCCAGCTCCTTCTCAAGCGTCCGCTGCTGGGATGGCGACAGCTCGTCGTCGAAGATGACGGTGGTGTAGTCCAGCGAGCCCTGCTGCGAGGCGATCTCCTGCACCTTGCCCCGGCCGATGTACGTCGCCCGGTTGGGTCGCTCCAGCCGCTGCAGGGCGTAACCCACTACCCGCGCCCCCGCGGTGTCCGCCAGAAGAGCCAGCTCCTCCAGCGAGGCCTGCGTACTCCAGCGCCGAAGGCCGGCCGACCTGTTAGCCCGTCCGTCGCCGCGCTTGACCTCGGCGGCCACCAGGAACGCCCGCTCCTGGGGCTCCGTCGTCTTGTGTAGCCTGCGTGCTATCTCGGCTTCACCTCCCGTATTAGTATAGACCGCAGGCGGGCGCCCTGTGCGTGCTACAATGGATCGCGTCTGCCCTACCGGCAGGCAGGCCAGCATCCCCGTCTCGCTAGAAGGGCCACCGGATGCCTGTTCCCGCTCATGCAGGACCAAAGGTGGGCCGGTCGGCCGGCCCCGACACCCCACGCCGCATCTTCTCGCCCATCGCCGACAACTACGACCGTCCCGCCCAGCTCCTCAGCCTCCTCCAGTACTCCCGCTGGCACGACTTCCTGCTCTCCCGGCTCGACCTGCCGCCGGGGGCGCGAGTCCTCGACATGGCAACCGGCACCGGCGCCCTCGCCCTGCGCCTCTGCCGGCGCGACGGCGTGCGGGTGACGGCCGCAGACATCACCCGGCCGATGCTTCAGACTGCGGCGCGCCGCGCAGACGGCGTAGCGC
The DNA here is from genome assembly GCA_913056415.1 of uncultured Chloroflexota bacterium. Taxonomy (GTDB): domain Bacteria; phylum Chloroflexota; class Dehalococcoidia; order SM23-28-2; family RBG-16-64-32; genus JADFNQ01. Next base: position 7,831 of record CAJXNA010000059.1, read on the forward strand.
CCCGCCTGGACCTCGCGGAGTGCACGGCGGAGGCGATCCCCTTCGCCGACGCGGCCTTCGACGCGGTCGTCTTCACCTACCTGCTGCGCTACGTCGCCGACGTCCCCTCCACCCTCGCCGAGCTGGCGCGCGTCCTCAAGCCGGGCGGCACGATAGCGTCCCTGGACTTCGCCGTCCCCTCCGGCCTCGCCCACCCCCTCTGGCGTCTTTACACCACCATCGCCCTTCCCCTGGGCGGCGCCCTCCTCTCCCCCGCCTGGCGCCGCGTCGGCGCCTTCCTCGGCCCCAGCATCCGCGGCTTCTACCGCCGCTGGCCTGAGGAGCGGCTGCTCCAACTGTGGCGTGACTGCGGCTTCTCCAACGTCGCTGCCAGACGCCTCTCTCTGGGCGGCGCCATCGTCATCTGGGGAACGAAGAGGGGATGAGAACCGTCCGCAGGCTCGAAGCCACGACGCCCAGGACCGCGGCCCAACCCGAGGCGCGACCGGCCTTCTACGCCCTTGATCTCGGCGCCTGGCGAGACTACGTTACCCTGCTCCATCCTCCGTACACGCTCTGGCACCTGAGCTACGTCGTCCTCGGCGCCGCCCTCGCCCCCACCCTCCACTACGACCGGCTCGGCGCCACCCTCCTCGCCTTCTTCCTTGGCGTCGGCGTCGCCGCCCACGCCCTCGACGAGCTGAACGGCCGGCCCCTGCGCACCCGCATCCCGACGTCCGTGCTCGTCCTCCTGACGACGATCGCTCTTGTCGGCGCGGTGGGCCTGGGGCTGCTGGGCGCGGTGGTGGTCTCGCCCTGGCTGCTCGCCTTCATCGGCTTCGGGGCGTTCATCGTCATCGCCTACAACCTGGAGCTGTTCGGCGGCCGCTTCCACTCCGACATCTGGTTCGCCCTGGCCTGGGGCGCCTTCCCCCTGCTCACCGCCTACTGGGCAAGCGCCGAGCGGCTCGAACCGGCGGCGGCCGCTGGCGCTGCTGCCGCCTTCGCCCTCAGCCTCGCCCAGCGCACGCTCAGCTCCCGCGTTCGCTCCATACGCCGCCGCGTGCAGAGCATCGAGGGGCGCATCACCTACGCGGACGGCACGACAGAAACAATCGATAGGCGCTGGGCTCTCGCCGCCGACGAGCGGGCGCTCATGCTGATGGCAGCGGCGGTAGTCTGCGTTGGCGTTGCGGTGCTGCTGGCGCGGGCGGTCTAGAGCGATACGCTATAATACCCCCATTGCACTGCCAGTGAAGGAGGTCTTGCATGCGCGTACTCGTCACCGGCGGAACCGGCTTCGTGGGATCGCACACGGTGGCGGCGCTGATCGAGAAGGGGCACGACGTGCGGCTGCTCGTGCGCTCGCCGGACCGGATCGCCCCCGCCCTGGAGCCGCTGGGGGTCGCCAAGGTCGACTCTATCGTCGGCGACATCACGGACGCGAATGCCGTCGAGCGGGCGATGGAGGGCTGCCAGGCGGTGCTCCACGCCGCCGCCGTCTACAGCCTCGACGGCCGCGAGGCGAAGCGCATCCGAGAGACCAACGTCCGCGGCACAGACCTGGTGCTGAGCACGGCGGTCCGGCTGGGGCTGGACCCCATCGTCTACGTCTCCACCGGCGGCGCGCTGCTGCCGCCCAACGGCGATGTTCTCACGCCCGACTCGCCGGTCAAAGCCCCAAAGGGCGCGTACATCGGC
>CAJXNA010000060.1 GCA_913056415.1 uncultured Chloroflexota bacterium
GAGGGGCGTTGGGGCGCATACATGTGTTGCACCTGTTGCTACCCCACAACCCATTTGCCTTCGACCGGGAAGGGGACGCGGTCAGCACTGGCTGTTCTTGTCCCGCAGGTGGGGACTTTGAGCCAGAGAGATATCGAGAACAGGCGATGTACGTGGATGTTCTGGTTGGCAAACTTATAAGCAAATTAGAGAGGGAAGGCGTTTACGATGATTCCGTCATCGTCCTCACGGGCGACCACGGCCCGCGGCCCTTCTTCCCTTCGCCAGAGAGACCCCCGGAACGATCCATTACAAATGTGCCGCTGGTGATCCGCGCTCCCGGCATAAATAGCCACGTATCCGATGTGGACTACCAGCATATAGACTTCGGCCCAACGTTGACGGATATCCTGGGGCTGCCGCCGCCTGATAACGCTGAAGGGGTGTCAGCCTTCAGCGAAGAGCGACCGCAGCGGGATAAGCTGTTTAATATATCCGCCGGTACATTTATCTACAGCGAAGAGGATGATAGCTGGCATTTCAGCCAGAAGGATTGATGCCAGAACCTTGCGGTCCCGCTACCGGCTCAGCTGGTAGACCTTACCCTCCGTCTTGTTTGGAGGGAAAACAATTGCACCACAATACGCTACACGATGAGGGCTGGGCGTCCTACCCAATTACCGAGTCACTAAACGCTGCCAGTCTGGTTGGTAGCTCTGCCAAGGAGGTCCCTCAATGGAGAGCGCTAGCCAAGGGCTAGCCCTTATGACTAGAACTGGCGCGGTTGCGGGCCTCGTAATACTATATGGAGGCATTACGTTTACGTTAGGAGGCGCTCCGTGAGAGAAGTAGTCATCGTAGAGGCGGTCCGCACCCCCATGGGCCGCAAGGATGGGGTGCTGTCCGGCATTCACCCCAACAACCTGGGGGCGCTGGTGCTGAACGAGGTCGTGAAGCGGGCCGGCATCGAGTCGTCCCTGGTGGAGGACGTTGTGTTCGGCAATGTGGACGAGGTGGGAGAGCAGGGGGCGAACGTGGCCCGTAACTGCCTCCTGACGGCGGATTTCCCGTACGAGATACCGGCTACCACGGTGGACCGCCAGTGCGGCTCCGGCCAGCAGGCGATCCACTTCGCCGCTAACCTGATTCAGGCGGAGACGTGCGACATCACTATCGGCGGCGGCGTGGAGTCGATGTCACGGGTGCCGCTTGGGATCAACATCACGCAGGGGCCGGGCTTTCCCTTCCAGCCGGAGCTGCTGAAGAAGTACCAGCTCACCGCTCAGGGGATCTCCGCCGAGGAGATCGCCAAGAAGTGGGGGATCGAGCGGCCGGAGGCGGACGAGTTCGCGCTGGGGAGCTACGAGAAGGCGAAGCGGGCCCGGGACGAGGGTCGTTTCGACCGCGAGATCCTGCCTGTGGACGTGCAGCTTGAGGGGCTGCCGGCCACGATCAAGACGGACGAGGGGATCCGCGACACGTCGCTGGAGAAGCTGGCTTCGCTGCAGCCCTCGTTCCGCCCGGACGGCGTCCACCACGCCGGCAACTCCAGCCAGATCACGGACGGGGCAGCAGCGGTGCTGCTGATGGCTAGGGAGAAGGCGGGGGAGCTGGGCGTAAAGGCGCGGGCGCGCATCATCGGCCAGGCGGTGGTGGGCTCCGACCCGGTGCTGATGCTCACCGGGCCGATCACGGCGACGCCGAAGGTGCTGGCGAAGGCGGGGCTAAAGCTGAGCGACATCGACCTGATCGAGATCAACGAGGCGTTCGCCTCCGTAGTGCTGGCCTGGAAGCGCGAGCTGAAGCCCGATATGTCGAAGGTGAACGTAAACGGCGGCGCTATCGCCCTGGGGCACCCGCTGGGGGCCACAGGCGCCCGCCTGATGACCACGCTCCTGCACGAGCTGGAGCGCACGGGCGGCCGCTACGGGATGCAGCTGATGTGCTGCGGCGGCGGCCTGGGCACCGCCACGATCATCGAGCGGCTGGACTAGGGGCCACAGGCCCCATTTCGCTGCCGGGGCTGTAGAGCTCAGGTTCCCGTTATTCGCGCCGGATGAGGGCGAAACAGAGGAAGTGCTAGCGGCCCTGGCGCTCCATCTCCGCCACCTTCTCTAGGCGGCGGCGGTACCGTTCCTCTCCTGAGAGGCGGGCGTCCAGGAACGCTTGTACCAACCCCAGAGCCAGCTCTGAGTCGATGACGCGGGCGCCGAGGCAGAGGACGTTCATATCGTCGTGCTCCACCCCTTGACGGGCGGAGTAGGTGTCGTGGCAGAGGGCGGCGCGGACTCCCCGTATCTTGTTCGCCGCGATGCTGGCGCCCACGCCGCTGCCGCAGACCAGGACGCCGCGCTCCGCGAGGCCGTCCGTTAGCGCCCCGCCGATGGCGCGGGCGTAGTCCGGATAGTCGACGGAGTCGGCGCTGTGGGTGCCCACGTCCAAGGTTTCGTGGCCCGCCTGCTTGAGGGCAGCGGCGATCTCGTCCTTCAGCTCGTAGCCGCGATGGTCGGCGCCGACGACGATGCGCATCTCAGTCCTCTTCTGTCATCCTACAGCCAGCGGTGCTGACGGTACCAGGCCGCCGTGAGGGCGGCCCCCTCTTTGAGGGTGACCCGGGGCGTCCAGCCCAGGTCGCGGCTGATCTCATCGTGGGAGCAGACCCAGTGGCGCTGGCGCATCTCGATGACCTTATCGCGGGTGAAGGGGACGGCGCGACGGCGCAGGCGGCCGTAGGTCTCGCTGAGGAAGGCGGCGGCGGCGAAGGCCCAGGGCGGAAAGGGGATAGCCAGGACCTTCCTGCCTACAGACTCCTCCACTGTCGCCAGGAGATCCCGCCACGTGTACACAACACCGTCGTCGATGGTGTAGGTGGCCGATGGCGCGTCGTCAGCGGCAGTGGCCGCCATCGCCGCCGCTCGGGCTGCGTCCTCGACGTAGACCCAGGAGATGGCGTTGGTGCCGTCGCCCAGGAGGGGGGCCAGCCGCCAGCGGGCAAGCTGAAAGAAGATCAGGGTCTGGCGATCGCGCGGCCCGTAGATGCCGCCCGGACGGATGATGGTTGCCCGAACCTTGTCGGCGTCGCGCGCCCAGGACCGCACCGCTTCCTCGGCCTTGAGCTTGCTGCGCCCGTAGGCGCTAACCGGGGCGGCCGGAGCGTCCACGGGGCGAGGCCGGCCGTCCTCGCTGGGGCCGTGAGCGACGAGGCTTGATATCAGGACGAAACGGGGGGTGGTCGCGGCGGAATCCAGGGCGGAGAGAAGGTTAGCGGTGCCCTCCGCGTTCACGGAGTTGAACTCGGCGGCGGAACGCGCCTTTACCAGTCCAGCGGCGTGGACGACGGCGTCGACGCCCGCGACGGCGGCCGGGAGAGTGTCCGGCTGGGTGATGTCTCCCAACGCTTCCTCGATCTCTAAGCCGCGGAGGAAAGAGCGGTCGCTCGTTCGTCGTGCCAGCACGCGGACGGTATGGCCTTCGCGGGCGAGCTGCTCGGCGATGTGGGAGCCGAGGAAGCCGGTGGCGCCGGTGACCAGGGTTTTCATGACGTAAGCGGTTTCTCGTAGAGGCGGTAGGTCTTGTACTTGTGACAGCCAACGTTGCGGATCATCGTGTTCACGGCGTCATTGTCCTCCAGCGTCCAGGAGAACTCGGCCCAGCGGTAGCCACCGTCGCGGGCGGCACGGTAGACCTCGTCACAGAGGAGATAGGCCAGGGCCAGGTAGTTGCGGGTGCGGTATTTCTTCTTGACGCCCAGGATCATCAGGCGGCCGGTCTTGAGGCCGCGAACTTTCAGCCGCCACAGCAGCTTCGCCCAGCCGAAGGGGAAGAGGTGGCCGTTCAGGTCGTGGATCGCCTCGTTGATGTTGGGTGCGGCGAGGACTACGCCCGCCGTTTCCCCATCCACCTCCACGATTACAACCAGGTTGGTGTCGACGATCTGGCGCAGGTCCTCTGCAAGGTGGTGCGCCTCGGCGGGGGTCACGGGGACGAACCCCCAGTTCCCGCTCCAGGTGGAGTTGAAGACTTCGAGTATGGTGGCGATCTCCTCATCGAAGCGGCTGATGTCCCCCTTGCGAATGTTGATGTCCGGCCGCTCGCGGAGCTCCTCCACGGCGCGGCGCGCCTTAGGGGGTACGGTCTCCGTATCGTAGCGCCAGGCGTAGAGGTCTTTGACTTTCTGGAAGCCTGCGCCTTCGATGAGTCGCCCGTAGTATGGCCGCGAGTAGGGCATCATGATCATGGGCGGCGTGTCGAAGCCTTCGATCAGGAGCCCTACCTCCTGGTTGATAGAGAAGCTCAGGGGCCCGCGGGCGGTCTCCATGCCATGCTGCCGGAGCCAGTCCTCAGCCGCCTCAAACAGCGCCCGAGCCGTCTCTGCCTCGTCCTCCGACTCGAAAAAGCCGAAGAAGCCGGTGCGCTCCTCGTGGAACCGGTTGTGCTCATGGTCCACCTGGGCCGAGATGCGCCCGACTACCTGGCCGTTACGGTGGGCGAGGAAGAGCTGGGCGTCGGCGTGCTGGAGGAAGGGGTTGGTCTTGGCGTTGAACCGTTTGCGCTCCAGATAGAGGAGCGGGGGCACCCAGTTGGGGTCTTCCCGGTAGAGGCGGAAGGGCAGCTTGATGAAGGCGTCCAGGTCGCGGCGGCCGGAAACCGGTGTCACGGTCACCGACATGATTGGGCTCCTCTAGGGTAGGAGGCCGTGCTTGCGGCCCAGGGTCTGAAACTGCTCCAGGACGAACTCTATCTGTTCGTCATTGTGGGTGGCCATGCAGCTAGTGCGCAGCAGTGCCTTACCGATGGCGACGGCGGGGAAGATGACGGGGTTGGTGTACACGCCGCACTCGATGAGGTCTCGCCAGAAGGTGACGGTGGCCAGCTCGTCGCCGATAGTGACAGGGATGATGGACGTCTGGGATTCGCCGGTGTCGAACCCCATATCGTTCAGTCCGCTGCGAAGCGTTTCTCCGTGGCGCTGCACGGCCTCCACCAACTCCGGCTCCTCCATGAGCACCTCCAGGGAGGTGAGGGCGGCGGCGGCCGAGGCGGGGGGCAGGCTGGCGGAGAAGAGCATGGAGCGGCCGAAGTGCTTGATCCACTCCAGCACGGCGCGGCTGCCGGCGACGAAGCCGCCAACGGAGGCGAAGGATTTGGAGAAGGTGCCGACCGTCAGATCAACCTTCCCATCTATGCCGAAGTGGCTGGCGGTGCCGCGGCCACCCGTGCCGATAACGCCGATGGCGTGGGCGTCGTCTATCAGGAGGCGAACCTGATGGCGCTGGCACACCTCGACGATCGCGGGCAGGTCGGCGATGTCGCCGCCCATGCTGAACACGCCGTCGATGACTACTAAGCAGGTCTTCTTCTTATCCAGGCGGCGGAGGATCGTGTCCAGGTGTTGGGCGTCGTTGTGGCGGAAGCGCAGCATCTCACCCTCCGCCAGCCGGCAGGCGTCGTAGATGCTGGCGTGATCCGCTTTGTCCACGACCGCTACGGAGCGGCTGTCCACCAGGGATGAGATGACGCCCAGGTTAGTCTGGTAGCCGGTGGTGAACACCACGGCCGCCTCCGTGCCCAGGAACTCCGCGATGCTGTTCTCAAGCTTCTCGTGCAGGTGAGTGGTGCCGTTGAGCAGACGGGAGCCGGTCAAGGAGGTGCCGTGCTCGCTGAGGGCGTCCTTGGCGGCCTGAACGACGCGGGGATGCCTTGTAAGCCCCAGATAGTTGTTGGAGCCCAGCATAATCACTTCGCGGCCGTAGATCTTTGCTACGGGGCCGTCGTTGCGGTCCAGGGGCTGGAAGAAGGGGTAGAGTCGAACGGCGCGGGCCTGCTCTGGGAGCTTGAAGCCGTGGACCTTGGCGAAGATGTCACGCCCGTCCTGGTCGTCGTAGCGACCGCGCAGCATGCCTTCAATGGTGAGACCGGCGAAGGCGAGGGCTGCGGTCTGAGGGTCGGTTTCCGGTTCAGCCTGTTTGGCCATAAGTCGCCTCTAGTTTGGTTACCTACGGCCTAGTTGTCAACCCGCCAATACGATTGGCGATTATAAGCCAAGTGTCTAATCGAATACGTTCGTCGAAATACTGCAGCGGATGCCCGTTGCCGGGGCCGCAGTCGCCGCATTCGTTTGGGACGTGGTTGAGCCACTAGTCGGCTGTTCGCTGGCTGGAGTTTGCTACTCCGCGATAGGCGGGTCCGCCTCGTGCTCCGTCAGCCGCACCTGCGCGGCAGCCGGGGCCGGGGTGGGTGTGACAGCCGGTGCGGCTGGCCGCATGGCGATGAAGTACCAGGAGGCCAATACGAGGTATATGGGGTAGGCGACGACCTCCAGCAGCGATGGGTTGCCGTTGTATCCAAGCAGGGCCTTCAGCCAGAGGCCGACGCCGCTGCCATCGTCAACGATGTAATTGATGTCCCAGACGTGCTCGATGAAGATAGGCAGTAGGGCGGCCTCCTGAAGCTCGTGAATGCCGTGTATCAGTAGCCCTGCCGCGAAGAAGATGAGAAGGGTACCGGTCACGTTGAAGAACACCCGCAGGTTCACGCGATAGCCGCCGCTGTAGATTCCCCAGGTGAGACCGATGGCGACGATTATCCCTGCCGTTGCGCCGATGGTGGATTCCAGCGGCGTTGAAGTCCGCGTCGCGGCGAACAAGAACACGGCCGTTTCCAGACCTTCCCTCAGGATGGCGCTGAACGGTATCAGGGCCAGCGCAAGCACCGACCCCATCCCGATCGCCTCCGCCATCTCGTGTTCCAGGCTCTTCTTGATCCCGGCCGACTGTCGCTTCATCCAGACGATCATCCAGCTCAGGACGCCGACCGCCGCCAGCATAGCAAGCCCTTCGAACGCCTCCGCCTCCCTGCCCTCGAACTCGCCGGCGATGCCAAAGATCGCTGCTCCTACGACGAGGCTGACGGCCACGGCCGCCAGTGTCGCCACGAGCACCGTCCGGAAGTGACGCCTCTGGTTGGTGGACCTCAGGTAAGCGAGGATGATAGCGACGATGAGCCCGGCCTCTAGGCCTTCTCGCAAAGTTATGAGGAAGCTGCCACCCATCGGAGACCGCCTACCGAAAACGGGTGTGGATGGTGCGGGCGGTATTGGAGAGGGAGCGGATCGGCATACTGGTCACCTCCAGGTCAAGGCCCACCTTAACTTAGCGCTCGCTTAATATTAGTGCATGCTTACCTTAGACCTGTGCAGGTGCATAAGTCAAGACGTTTTGGGACGGATTTCGCAAATTGGTTTATACGACTGCGCTCAGTGTGGCGCTACTAAGCGGCAGCCACAGTCGCCGCAGCCTCAGGGTGGCGATGGAGCGCGTCTACATCTCGACGGCGGGCTTGTCGGCGCCTATGTACTTGGGCGGGTCCTCGTCGAACATGTGCTTGCAGCCGGGGGCGCAGAAGTAGTAGGTCTCGCCCTGGTGCTCGCTGGTGGCGCGGGCGGTCTCCTTCTCCACCGTCATGTGGCAGACGGGGTCGATGGCGGTGGCGGGCTTCTTGCGGAAGATGTTCAGGATACCCATGCTGATCTCCTTCCTACTAAGCGCCTGACTGTGTAGGGACGAGGATCGCAAACGCGACTCCGAGCCCGCCGACGGTCGAGTGGAGGCTGGTCGCCATGTAGCGCACAAGCGGCGGCAATGACTGCGTTTCGGGCGGGCTCTCATCGGGTGTAAATACAAGCGTCGTGGCTTCGCGAACCTGGCCACGGAGCCAGTAGCGAACATCGGGGTTCACACGAACGTTTTCGATCCATTGGGATCGGTTGCCGCGGATCGTGCTGACCAAAACGTGATCGCCGACTAACGTGGCTAAAACCGGTATGGAATGTGGTAGCCCGGTCCGCCGGCCCTTCGTCTCTAACGCGATCAGCCCGGTAAGGCCAAAGACCGGAAATCCGCATCCCGCGCGCACCGCCGGTTCGACCAGCAGGTTCAGGGTGCGAAAGAATTCGGTCTCCAGGGTCGCAAGTCTGGACACGGCAGCACCTAGTATTCGGGGGTGATGGACGGTTGTCAAATCTGAGCGCGCGACGCTACGCCGAACGCCACTGCTACTTTAGCTGGTATTGCGCTATCACTTCGGCGATGACGCAGGAGCTGTCGTACGCTGCCTCGCTGCCGGGGTTGGATGCGGACGCGCGGCCCTCCGCGCTCCCAGGCTCTACTTCTCCTTGACGGCGTGGCCGCCGAACTCGTTCCGCAGGGCGGCGATCATCCTCATCGCGAAGGAGTCGTCCTGGCGCGAGGCGAAGCGGGCGAACAGGCTGGCGGCGATTGCGGGCGCGGGCACGTTCTCGTTGATCGCTTCGAACACCGTCCAGCGCCCTTCGCCGGAGTCCTCCACGTAGCCGCGGATCTGGGACAGGTCGGGGTCCTTGTCGAAGGCGCTCTCCGCCAGCTCCAGCAGCCAGGAGCGCACGACGCTGCCGTGGTTCCAGAGAGCGGCGATCTGGTGCAGGTCGAGTTGGAACTGCGAGGCCTCCAGGATCTCGAACCCCTCGGCGTAGGCCTGGAGCATGGCGTACTCGATGCCGTTGTGGACCATCTTCGTGAAGTGGCCGGCGCCCACCGGCCCGACGTGGGCGTAGCCGTCCTTGGGGGCGAGCGTCTTAATGGCAGGCTCGATGCGCCGGAACGCCTCCTTGCTGCCGCCGACCATCAGGCAGTAGCCTATCTCCAGCCCCCAGATGCCGCCGGAGGTGCCGGCGTCCATGAACAGCAGCCCCTGCTTCTCCACCTCGGCGCCGCGCCGCATGCTGTCGCGAAAGTTGGAGTTGCCGCCATCCACGATCAGGTCGCCCTTGTCCAGCAGGCCCGTCAGCTCACGGATAGCCTGCTCCGTGGGGTCGCCCGCCGGGATCATCACCCATACGGCGCGGGGAGCCGTGAGCCTGCCTACAAGCTCAGTGAGCGAACCGACGTCCGAGTCCTTCGGGGTTCTGACGTAGCCGATGACCTCGTGGCCGTCGCCGCGCAGCCGCTCCCTCATGTTGCCTCCCATACGGCCGAGGCCCACCATGCCTAGTTGCATCGTCACACCTCCTGTAAGTTGGCGCTTATCAGGGACAGTATACGTCTCGGTGGCGGCTCTAGCCTCAGCGGGCGGTCGTCATGGGGCCCGCGGATGAAGCCGGCAGCGCTTCGGTCTGCTCGGGCGGCAGCGGCAGGCCGTCGCAGTAGACGATTGTCTTGGTGTGGACGGCGGGCACGCGGGGGCCCGGGGTGAGGATGCCCGCCAGGTTGAGGGGGTCCACCGCGCTGAGCCGCACGAGCTCGCCCTTCTTCTCCGTCCGCCGCACCCGCCGGAGCGCGTCCACGGCCTCCGGCCGGGCGTACTGCTCGCCGAGGAAGGCGGCGACGAAGCGCCCGCCTCGCACCAGGCCCCGCGCCTCCAGGCGCCGCAGCGCCCGCAGCAGCTCTCGCCAGGGCAACGAAAGGCTCTCGCGCTGCACCAGGTCGCGGAAGATGACGCCGTATCGGGTCAGCAGCTGCTCAGCCCAGACCTCGGCGAGCTCCTCGGTGGCG
>CAJXNA010000061.1 GCA_913056415.1 uncultured Chloroflexota bacterium
GCGAGCAGTTCCTTCGGGGCCTTCGCGAGGGCAGGGACGACCAGCACCGGCGAACCGCCCATCATGTCGGTCAGGATCTTGGCGATCTTCGGGTCCGATGTCTCGGTGTGTATGAACAGGATCTCCTGCCCTTCGCTGTAGCCGGTGACGGGGGGAACCGTCGGCGCGTTCGCCGGCATCTTCATGCCGCCCATTCCCGCCATCGGCTTCATCGATCCCGTCTTCCCCTGCGCCCAGACAGGCGCGGCAGACAACAGGGCAATGGCGAGAAAGGCGATGAATCCACCGGTAATCCGCTTTCGTTCCATCGTTGCATCCCTTCGATCGAGGTATTGCTTCCGCAAAGTAGGGGCGCGGCGAGCGGCGCCCCTACGTTCGCGCCAGGAGGGCGCGGCGCAGGAGGGCGAGGGCGGTGGTGACGGCGCGGCGCTTGGTGGCGGCGCGGCCCTGGTAGTAGGTGTAGCTGATGGACTGTGGGCTCGCGCCATCGTCCACGGCGATGTGCATTTGGCCCGGCGGCTTCCCCTCCAGCTCGTCCGGTCCGGCCACGCCGGTCACGGCTACGCCCAGGTCGGCGTCGGCGCTGGCGCGGGCGGCGCGGGCCATGTCGGCGGCCACTTCGTCGCTCACGGCGCCGTGCCGCTCGATGAGCTCGGCGCTGACGGCCAGGTTCATCTTCATGCGGGCGGTGTAGGCGACGTAGCCGCCCTTGAAGTAGACGGAGCTGCCCGGCACGTCGGTGATTGTGGAGGCGAGGAGGCCGCCGGTGCAGGACTCCATGGTGGCGAGGGTGAGGGCGCGCTCCTTGAGCATGGCGCCGATGGCGGCCTCCAGGGTGTCGTCGTCCACGCCCCAGACGGCGTCTCCCACCAGTTGACGGAGCTCTTCCTCCATGGGCTGGATGAGTCGCCGCGCCGCCTCCTGAGTGGCCGCTTTGGCGGTCAGCCGCAGATGCACGCCGTCCGGCTTGGCGTAGACGCCGATGGTGGGGTTCTCCGACTTCAGGAGGGGGCTGACCATCTCGTCCAGGTGGCCCTCGCCGATGCCTATCGTCTTGAGGGTGCGGGAGGCGATGACGTCGCCGGTGGCCAGTTGGGCGAGGCGCGGGGCCACCTCTACCTCCCACATGCGGCTCAACTCTGCAGGCGGGCCGGGCATGGCGACGATGAAGCGGCCGTCCTTCTCCACCCACCAGCCGGGGGCGGTGCCGCGGGGGTTGGGGATCGCCTGGGCGGAGGGGATGAGCATCGCTTGCTTGACGTTGCGCTCGGGGAAGGTGAAGCCGCGGGCGGCGAAGAAGGCGCGCAGCCGCTGCTCCGTGTCCGCGTCCACGTACATCTCCTCGTCCAGGGTCAGGGCTATCGACTCGCGGGTGAGGTCGTCCTCGGTGGGGCCGAGGCCGCCGGTGATGAGGACGAGGTCGGCGCGCTTGTGGGCGCGGCCTATCGTCTCGGACAGGCGCTGCAGGTTGTCGCCGACCTTGGACATGTAGTAGAGGTCGATGCCCATTGGCGGGAGGCGGACGGCGAGGTACTGGGAGTTGGTGTCCAGGATGTCGCCGAGCAGGATCTCCGTGCCCACGGAGATGATCTCCGCCTTCATGGCACGAGGATAGGCAGGCGGATGGAGGGAGGTCAAGGAGAGCGGTTACGGCGATAGGGGTCGCAGCGTCAGCAGGCCGTCGGCGTCCCGATGGAGCACAGGCACGATGGAGGAGACGTCGAGCTGTGCGCAGTACTCCACGTCCGTCTCGAAACCGGCCTCGATGAGCTCCGCGCCGTGGCGAGCGGAGGCGAGGGCCTGGGCGAGATCATCGCGGCGGGCGAGGAAGGCGTCGCGGGCGAAGCGGGCGGCGTCGGTCGGCTGCAGGGAGTCGTCCAGTCGCAGGGCGGCCTCAGCGATAGCCCCGGCGCCGAGGGCGTCCTCCAGCGCTAGCGAGTGGCCCCCCGGGGAGGCGGCGCAGATCACCGTCGCGTCGCGGCTGTGCTCCCGCGCCATGGCCAGCACCGCGCGGGCTACGGCCTCACGGTTGAGGAGCGCCCCCACCAGCACCGCAGGCGCTTCCGCTAGCTGGTTGAGGACGCGGGTGCCGTTGGAAGTGGCGAGGATGGCGGGGCGCCCGCCCGCGTTCAGGGCGGCGAACTCCACAGGCGAGTTGCCGCAGTCGAAGCCGGGCGGCGGCAGGCCGTTCACCTCGCCGCAGAGGAGGTGGTCGGGCAGACGCTGCCGCAGGCCGCGCGCCTGCTCGACGCTGGCCGCCGGAACTATGGCGGGGACGCCGCTCTGGAGCAGCGCAACGATAGAGGAGGAGGCGCGAAGGATGTCCACGACGACGAATACCGAGTCCGTGTCTCGTATTAGGCCGGGCAGGAGAGCGACATCGATGCGCATGGATTTACCTTGACCGTGAACTCTGACGCCTATATTATGCGCAGGCAAAGGAGGTGGGCTACTACGGGTATGACGTTCCGGGAGAAGCTCGCCGAGGCGAGCCGGCGTAACCAGAGCCTCCTCTGCGTTGGCCTTGACCCTGACCCCTCAAAGCTCAGGGGTACGCCCGTAGCAGCGTTCCTTCAGCCGATCATCGAAGCCACTCAGGATCTGGTCTGCGCCTACAAGCCGAACCTGGCGTTCTTCGAGGCGCTGGGGATCGGCGGCATGCAGACTCTCCTTGAGGCGCTACGAGGGGTGCCTTCCCACATTCCGATCATCGCCGACGCGAAGCGGGGAGATATCGCCTCCACTAACCGCTTCTACGCCCAGGCCCTGTTTGAGGTGTACGACTTCGACGCGGCTACCGTGAACCCATACGGCGGGGGAGACGCCGTGGAGCCGTTCCTGGAGTACGCCGACCGTGGTGTCTTCGTGTGGTGCCGCAGCTCCAACCCCGGTGCGGCGGAGCTGCAAGGCCTTCGCCTTGAGGATGGCCGGCTGCTGTTCGAGGCGGTGGCGGAGCTGGCCAACCTCTGGAATACGGCGGGCAATGTGGGGTTGGTGATGGGCGCCACTTGGCCGGAGGAGCTGGAGCGGGTGCGGGCGATCTGTCCAGAGCTGCCGATGCTGCTTCCCGGGGTCGGTCGTCAGGGCGCGGACCTGGGCCGGGCGTTGCGGGCCGCCCTGGACGCCGAGGGCGGCGGCGTCATCGTCAGCGCCTCACGTCAGATCCTGTACGCGTCGCCGGCAGACGACTTTGCGGAGGCCGCGCGGAGGGCGGCGCTGGGGCTGCGCGACGAGATCAACCGAGAGCGGGACGCCCTGCTGGCCAGACGTTAGCGATGGTGATGGAGGTGCGTCTGGGCGACGTGGTGCGCCTGCGCAAGGTACATCCCTGCGGCGGCTACGACTGGGAGGTAGTCCGTCTGGGTGCGGACATCGGCATCCGCTGCCGTAACTGCGGCCGGCGTGTGCTCCTGGAGCGTCGGGTGTTCGAGAAGCGGGTGAAGGAGTTTCTGGCGAGAGGCGAGCCGGACGGGTCCGAGAGTTAGCCCTGATATGGTCTACGAACCCCCGCACATCGAAGAGCTCGCCGACTCTCGCGCCCTCCTTAGGCAGCCCCGCTTCGCTACCCTTTGGCTAACTCAGGGTCTGGCCCAGACCGCCCAGAACGCCATCCTGTTCACGCTCCTGGTGCTGGTGCTGAAGCTCACGGGCTCCAGCGCCGCCAGCAGCGTGCTGGTCCTGGCGTTTATCCTGCCTTCGATCTTCATGGGCGTGTTCGTTGGGGTGATGCTTGACCGCTGGCGAAAGGGGACGATCCTTGTCATCACTAACGTTGTGCGGGCGGGCGCGTGCGGCCTGTACCTGTTCTTCAACGATGATGTGGTGGCGATCTTGGCTATTAGCCTGTTGTTCAGCACGAGCGGTCTCTTTTTCAACCCGGCAGTAATATCGCTGATCCCCTCTCTGGTGAGCCGGGACCGGCTCGTCAGCGCCAACAGCCTGTACAACTTCACTCTCACAGGCTCTCAACTGGCGGGGTTGGTGTTCCTGGCGCCCGTGATCCTGAAGCTGGGCGACGAGCGGACGATGTTTGTGGTGGCGGGCGGCCTGTTCATCGTGGCCGCTGGGCTGGCCGTGTGGCTGGACACGCTGCGTGAGGGTCGGGAGACCGAACCGCGACAGGGGCCGCAGTTCGGCGGCATACTGGAGGAGTTCCGCAAGGGATGGCGCGCCCTGACCTCAGATTCCGCATCCGCTCTAGCGATGGCGCAACTGACTATGGGCAGCACCCTGGTCCTCCTGTTCGCCATACTCATCCCCCGGTATATGGAAGAGGTGCTGAACGTCTCCCCGGACAACGCCGCTTTCCTGTTCGCGCCCACCGGGGTGGGGGCGCTGGTGGGGCTGCGCTTCATCCCCTGGTTTAGCCGCAAGGGTAACAACAGAGTGGTCGTCATCGGTCTTGTGGGTGTCGCGGTGTCGCTGGTGCTGCTGGCGACGGTGCGCGGTCTGACGGAGATTATGGAGACGACACCCGGGCCGCTGAACCCCGGCCGGTTCCTGGGCCTTTCGCTGTTGCAGTCGTTAACGATGATGTTCGCTGCGCCTATGGGTTTCTCCTATGCGCTGCTGAACGCCCCGGCCCAGACTGTACTCCACGAGCGGGCGCCGCCGGAGATGAGAGGCCGAATCTTCGCCACTCAGGTGGTATCGGCGAACTTCATCTCGCTGCTGCCGCTGCTGGTGGTGGGAGGCATGATCGACATCACTAGCGTCACGGCGGTGCTGGTGGGTGTAGCGGTCTTCGTGTTGCTGTTCGCCTACGCGAGCGCCCGCATAGGCGGCATGACGAACGGGGACGAGACGCCGCAGCGAGCGCGGGAAGGCGTATCCAGTTCAGTTGACACCCCTACTAGGCTGAGCTAGAATTGCCATGCATTGAACCTGGAGGTGGGAGTGTGGTCGAGCTCACTATAGAGAGCATCCGCGTCAGCCTGATGAACTATCAGCGGGTGGTCATTCTCAAGGAGAAGGAGACCGACCGCTATCTACCGATCTGGATTGGGCCGGCAGAGGCGGACGCGATAGCCGTGCGGCTGCAAGATGTGGCGGTGGCGCGGCCCCTGACTCACGACCTGTTGAGGACGCTCATCGATAGCCTGGGGGCGACGGTGAAACACATTCTGGTGAGCGACCTGGAGAACGATACGTTCTTCGCCCGCATCGCCTTGACGGTCGACGGCAAGGATATTGAGATAGACTCCCGTCCCAGCGACGCGATCGCTCTGGCTGTGCGCGCCCAGGTGCCAATCTACGCGAACGAGGCTGTGCTGGAGAAGGCGGGGGTGCGTCTGGACCAGGAGGGTCAACCTCTGGAGAAGGGCGTGGGGCCGGAGATTGAGCCGACCAGCGAGGCGAAGGCGGATGAACTGAAGAAGCTATCGCCCTTCCGCGATGTGATAGAAGGGCTGGATATGGAGGGCTTCGAGAAGAAGTAGCCGAAGATCCGACGGCGGCGGCGCCTCAGGCTTTACGGCCTGGGGCTTTTGTGTTAATGGAGGGTTGGAGTTGGATTGTAATGGGCGGTTGTGATAAAGTGCGCAATCGGAGAGGCTTGTGGAGGCGGAGTGTGCTGCCGTGATGGATCGGCTGCCCCCAACGGTACGGCTTACCGGCCTCGGGTTCTATCTGGCGCTGTGCATCGTCGGCGGCGTGCTCGGCGGGGTACAGTTGGATGGGTTGCTGGACACGGGGCGCCTGTTCGCCGTCCTGGGCCTGCTTCTGGGGCTGGCTCTAGGTCTGGGAGGCAGCTTCATTCTCCTGCTGGAAGTGCTTAAGACGAACGATGACAAGAAGGAAGGACAGTAGATGAGGCTCAGTCGGGGCCGGCTGATCGCCGGTGGGCTGATCGTCCTTGCCGTCCTGGGCTTCGTTTTTCTGCGGGGTCCCACCCCCGCCATCTCCATCAAGGCGGAGACGATCCAATCTTTCGGCCCGATCGATCTCACGAATACGATGCTGACTTCGTGGATCGTGGTCATCATCATGGTCACGATAGTCTATCTGAGGACGCGCCGGCGCGACCTTGTGCCCAGGGGCTTCCAGAACATGTTTGAGGCAGCCCTGGAGGCGTTCTATAACCTGGTGGTGAGCGTGGCCGGCGAGAAGAACGGGCGCCGGTTCTTCCCCGTCGTCGCGACGATCTTCTTCTTCGTCCTGGTCTCCAACTGGCTCTCGCTCTTCCCCATGTTCAGCGCTATCGGCCTGGTCAGGGAGGAGGAGCACGGGTTCGTGATGGAGCAGGCGGACGTTGGCCCTCTGCCTCTGA
Source organism: uncultured Chloroflexota bacterium (assembly GCA_913056415.1). Lineage (GTDB taxonomy): Bacteria > Chloroflexota > Dehalococcoidia > SM23-28-2 > RBG-16-64-32 > JADFNQ01. Next base: position 6,269 of record CAJXNA010000061.1, read on the forward strand.
GCTGGGTGCCTCTGTCCAGCCCCAGCAGGCTCAGCGGCGACTCGATAGATGAGGACGATGCGGACGCGGAAGAGCAGCTTGAGGAGGCTAAGGAGGAAGGGAAGATCGTAGGCGAGTTGATCCCTCTGTTGCGCGGCCCCAACACGGACCTCAACACCCCTCTGGCGCTGGCGATCGTCTCCGCGATAGCGGTGGAGAGCTGGGCGATCGCCTCTCTGGGGATCGGCTACGGCAGGAAATTCTTCAACTTCGGCGGCATGTTCCGGGGGCTATTCCGGCTCAACTTCGGCCAGTTTTTCAATGGGGCGATAGACGCCTTCGTGGGAGTGCTGGAGCTGATCTCGGAGTTGGTGCGTCTGGTCAGCTTCACCTTCCGTCTGTTCGGTAACATGTTCGCGGGCGAGGTAATAATACTGATGTTTATCTTCCTGACGCCGCTGATCTTGACCCTCCCCTTCTATGGCCTAGAGTTGTTCGTGGGGATCATTCAGGCGTTTATCTTCGCTGTGCTTACCCTGGTGTTCGGCATGATGGCCGTTGCCCACGGGGAGGCGCATACAGGCGATGAAAAGCACAAAGAAGACGATGGGGCACTGGCCTCTGAGGCCTAGAGCTAGAACAAAGGTAGACCAAGAACAAGGAGGTAGTACATGGAGACGCTTCTCGCCCTGATCCCGCCCATAGTTGAGGGGGCAAGGATGGTTGCCCAGGAGGAAGGCGGGGCAACCAAATTCGCGATCAGCGACGATGGGATCAAGTTCCTTGGCGCCGGTATCGCCATGGGGTTGGGCGCGTTCGGCCCCGCTATCGCCATCGGCAACCTGGTGGGCCGGGCGATGGAGGCGCTGGGGCGCAACCCGGAGGCGCAGCCGGTGATCCAGACCAACATGATCCTGGGTCTGGCGTTCGCTGAGGCGATCGGTATCTACGCCCTGGTCACGGCCATAATGATCGGGTTCGTCTTCTAGACGGCCGGTCGCGGCCAAGCCTAGACGGGGGCTACCGGAATGGTGTTTCTTGCAGAGGGCGGCATCGGGGCGCTGGGCTTTAACCTGCCCAGCCTCATTGCCCAGTTCATCAACTTCACCATCCTCCTGATATTGGTTGGGTGGGCGTCCAAGCGCTTCCTGTTCCCGCTGTTAGACGAACGACGGAAGCGCATCCAGGAGGGGCTGGAGGCCTCTGAGGAGGCGAAGAAGCGCCTGGCTCAGACGGAGACCGAGACAGCGGCTGAGCTGGAGAAGGCGCGTCAGGAAGGGCAGGGGCTCATCGGTCAGGCGCAGCAGATGTCAGCCCGAATCCAGGAGGAGGCGCGCCAGACGGCCCGCGCGGAGGGGGAGACGCTGCTGGAGCGGGCGCGCAGCGAGATACAGCTGGAGCGAGATGCGGCCATCGCCGACCTGAGACGTGAGTTCGCCGATCTCACCATCACGGCCGCCGAGCGGGTGATCCGGCGCAGCCTGGACCGGAAGGCGCACCAGGAGCTGATCGAGGAGGTGCTGGCGGAGGCGCCTCAGGGTGGTGATGGGAAGGACGGCCAGACGTGATCCGTGAGATCGCGGCCCGTCGCTACGGCGAGGCGGCGTTCCAGATCGCCCGCGATGGCGGCACGGAGGAGCGCTGGTCGAAGGGGCTGTCGCTTATGGCCGCCGTCTTCTCCGACTCTGAGATAGGGGCGCTAATGCAGGAGGCGCGCATCTCCAGCGCCGATAAGATGGGGCTTGCGGAGAAGGCGCTTGCGGGTGTCGATCCGCTGGTGCTGAACTTGGCGCGGCTTCTAGTGCACCGAGGCCGTACGGCGCTGGCGTCCCAGATAGCGGAGGCGTTCCAAGAGCTGGCGGACGCCGAACGGGGCATCGCTCACGCGCTGGTGACCACCGCCGTTCCCCTATCCGACGACGAAACGAAGGCGGTGGCCGAGAAGCTGAGCGAGATCAGCGACAAGCAGGTGATGGTTGAGACGCAAGTGGACGAGGGGATCATCGGCGGCCTTGTCGCCCGCATCGGCGACAAGCTCATCGACGGCTCCACGCGCAGCCGGTTGATGGCGCTGAAGCGCCGTCTGCGGGAGGCGCGGGCGTGACCGCTACCGTCGCGAAGGCCGACGTTGAGCGAGAGCTGCTGGAGGCTTGGGAGGCGCTGGGCTCCGCGGTGGACTCCTTCTCCGATATGGAGCTGGAGCAGCCCGGGGTGGTGGAGAGCTGGTCGATAAAGGACCTGCTGGGACACATCGCTTTCTGGGCGGACAAGGCGGCGGCAGACCTCCGGCACATCGTCGGCGGCCGGCCACAGGACGTGCAGTTGCCCGGGAGCGAGATGGCGGTGGACGAGTGGAACGAGAGGGAGCAGAAGGCCCGGCAAGGCAAATCCCTCGCGGGCGTGAGGGAGGAGTGGCTGGATAGCTTTCAGGCGGCGATGGCGGCGATGGCGGACTTCCCCGCCGAGCGGCTGCAGGAGAACGTGAAGGGAGCCACGGTCCTGGCGCGCTTCGCCGGAGACACCTATGAACACTACCGTGAACACCTGGAGCAGCTGAACGCCTGGCGGCGGGAGCTGGAGACCACGGAGACGTAGGAGGACGATATGGCGGTTCGCTCTGAAGAGATAGCGTCCATAATCCGGCAGCAGATCGAGCAGTTCGGCGGCGCGATCACCGCCGTGGACGTGGGAACGGTTGTGGAGGCCGGAGACGGCATCGTCCGCGTGCACGGCCTGCGCGGCGCTATGTACAGCGAGATGCTGGAGTTCCCCAACAACGTGATGGGGATGGCGTTGAACCTGGAGGAGGAGACCGTCGGCGCCATCGTCCTCGGCGATTACAAGGGGATCAAAGAGGGCGACGAAGTCCGTTCTACGGGGCGCATCGTGGAGGTCCCTGTAGGCGAAGGGCTCATAGGTCGCGTGGTTGACCCGTTGGGCCAGCCGCTGGACGGCAAAGGCCCCGTCAAGTCGGACAAGACGCGGCCGGTGGAGCGCATCGCCCCTAACGTGGTGATGCGACAGAGCGTCGACACGCCGGTGCACACCGGCATCAAGGCCGTGGACGCCATGATCCCTATCGGCCGCGGCCAGCGCGAGCTGATCATCGGCG
>CAJXNA010000062.1 GCA_913056415.1 uncultured Chloroflexota bacterium
CAGTCCGGCGAGCCGTCCCCGCCGGCGGCGGGCGCGCTGCCGACCAGGAAGCGGGCCGTCTCCTCGATGGGGCGCTGGGTGGCGGAGAGGCCGATGCGTGACGGCCGCCGCTCGCAGAGGTGGTCGAGGCGGGCCAGGGAGAGCGCCAGGTGGCTACCCCGCTTATCACGGACCAGGGCGTGGATCTCGTCCACTATGACGGTGTTCACTTTGCGCAGCACCTCGCGGCTGCGCTCCGCGGTAAGCATGAGGTAGAGCGATTCCGGGGTGGTGATGAGGATGTGGGGCGGCCGCCGCACTATCGCCTGGCGCTGAGAGGCGGTGGTGTCGCCGGTGCGCACCATCGTCCGGATGTCCGCACCGGGGTACCCCATCTCCCGCGCCAGATCCGCGATCTCCGCCAGCGGCTCCTCAAGATTGCGCTGGATGTCGTTGCTCAGCGCCTTGAGGGGCGAGACGTAGACGACGTCGATGGCGTCCTCCAGGGGCGCTTCCTCCGCCATTCGCAGCAGCCGGTCTATGCTGGCGAGGAAGGCGGCGAGTGTCTTGCCGGAGCCGGTGGGTGCGGCGATGAGGGTATCGCGGCCGGAGAGGATCTGCGGCCAGCCCCGCTCCTGGGCCTCGGTGGGCGCGTCGAAGCGACGCTGGAACCAGGCGCGGACGGCGGGGTGGAAGGCGTCCAGGACGTTCATTGCGACCTCTAGAAGAGCGTTCGGAAAGGCGTGCAGCCGAACGTGTGTGCTGTCAATCTACAGGCTAACGGGCAGTGGTGTCAAGCCTGTAACAGAGGCGGTCAGCCAGGTCGCCGGGATATGTTGGCGGGGTTGGGCCCTAGGTGCCCCGCACGTTCCCGCAGCTAATGACGGCGCCTATGGTGTCGTTGCCAGCCTCGTGCACGGCAGCGTAGTGGCCTGACACAAAATGGGTGAACTCCGGGTCCGGGTCTTCCTCGGCAAAGTCCGTGGTGGTCGCTGTGGCATTCCCGTCCGCACTGGCCTGGAGCTCCTCCAGCGTCACGTGCACCTCGCCCTGCACGTCGCAGGTGCCGTGGTGCAGGTGGTTGGCGTGCGGCCCCTCCGGCAGACCCGTCATCGTCACCACTACTACTGTCGTGTTGTCGTCAGCTTCGGTCAGGACGGCGGTTCCCGTCACGCCGTTTCCCTCAACCTCTTCTAGCGTCGCCATGTACGTTATTACGGCACCTCCCCCATCTCCGCCACCACCGTCATCGTCGTTATCATCGTCGCAGGCTACGGCGGCTACGGCGAGCACCGCCACCACCAGTCCGATCCCAAGAAGAAGCCAGTTCTTTCGCATCGGTACCCGCCCTTTCTGATTGTCCTGACACTTCCTAGGATTCTCGCCGTGTGCGCTCGTAGTGTCAACCCCGCAATGCGGCCTCAAGGTTGCTCGCCTGTATCGACTCGTGCTGCGTATCAGACGCGCGATCGCTATAATGTGCGGTGAAGCCTACCTGCCGGCAGGCAGGCACAATCTCCGCAATCGAGGGGACGGGAATGAAGTATCGCAAGCTGGGGAATACGGACCTGCGGCTCTCCGCCGTCGGCTTCGGCGTGTGGACCGTCAGCACGAGCTGGTGGGGGATCAGCGACGATCAGGAGGGCATCGACCTTCTGCGCAAGGCATACGACCGGGGCGTCACGTTCTTCGATACGGCAGACACCTACGGCAACGGCAAGGGCGAAACGATGCTGGCCGAGGCGCTGGGCCACGTGCGGGAGAAGATCGTCATCGGCACCAAGTTCGGCTACGACTTCTACACCCACGGCCAAGAGCGCAGCGGCCACAAGGAGCTGCCCCAGGACTTCTCCCCGGCGTTCGTGCGGCGGGCCTGTGAGGAGAGCCTGCGCCGCCTGGGGACGGACTACATCGACCTGTACCAGCTTCATAACCCGCGCCTGCCGACCGTCCAGAGCGATGAGCTGTTCGAGACGCTGGAGGAGCTGAAGGGGGAGGGGAAGGTGCGCCACTACAGCGCGGCCCTGGGACCCGACATCGGCTGGGAGGAGGAAGGGATGGCGGCCATGCGCCAGCGCCGAGTGCCCAGCCTCCAGATCATCTACAGCATCCTGGAGCAGGACCCCGCCCGCGCCTTCTTCCCTGTCGCCAGAGAATGCGACACCGGCTTGCTGGCGCGGGTGCCCCACGCCTCTGGCATGCTGGATGGCACCTACACGCCGGGGATGACGTTCGACTCCTCGGACCACCGAAGCCACCGCAAGCAGGAGTGGCTGGAGAACAGCCTGGGCAAGGTGTCGCGGCTGGACTTTCTGTACGGGGAGGACAGCGGGCGTACCATCGGCCAGGCGGCGATGCAGTTCGTGCTGGCGGAGCCGACAGTGACCTCCGTGCTGCCCAACTTCCTCAACGAGTCCCAACTCCAGGAGTTCGTCGCCGCCCCCGATACGCCGCCGCTGACCGAGGACGAGCTCTCCCGCATCGCCGACCTCTACGACCACGACTTCTATGTTGAGGAGGCCGCGGCCCCCACGGGCCAGGGTTGAGGGCGGGTTCTATGGGCAGATCGGGCCGAGAGGGAGACGAGCCCAGCCGACGGCAGGTGGTGAAGTTCACCTTCTATCGTGTCGATTCGGCCTGGCGCAGCCTGCCGCGGCAGCAGCGGGAGAAGGCGAAGGGCGAGCTGTGCCGCGCCGTGGAGTCGTTCGGTGACCGCCTCCTAATCCGCAGCTACAGCCTGATGGGGATGCGCGGCGACGCCGACTTCATGCTCTGGCAGGTCGGCGACCGGCTGGAGGTGATACGGGAGCTGGCCACAGCCGTGTTCAGCACCGCCATGGGGCCGCATCTATCGGTGCCTTATTCCTATCTGGCGATGACGCGCCGCTCCATCTACGTGTCGCCCGAGGAGGGCGGGCCGGCCAGCCACACGGTACTCAGCCCCGGCGATGCCAAGTACCTGTTCGTCTACCCGTTCGTCAAGACGCGGGCCTGGTACAAGCTCTCCAAGGATGAGCGTCAGCGAATGATGGACGAGCACATCGGCATCGGCCGCAAGTATCCGTCGGTGAAGCTGAACACTACCTACTCCTACGGACTGGACGACCAGGAGTTCGTCGTCGCCTTCGAGACGGATGAGCCGGCCGACTTCCTGGACCTGGTGATGGAGCTGCGGGAGACGGAGGCGAGCTCCTACACCCTCAGCGATACGCCTATCTTCAGCTGCATTGCTATGGGCCTGCGGGAGGCGCTGGACACGTTGGGCGCCAGCGGCGACACGGTGCCTCGAAGCGCCGGTGCGGCTATCGAGGCGATTAGGACGGGCGGCTGGACCCGCGTTGCGGCTGCTGAGGCGCTGCCGGAAGGGGCCTCGCAGATCGTGTACTTCGGCGGCGATCAGGTGGCGCTGTTCAACGTCGGCGACCAGTTGTACGCCGTCGGCAACCGCTGCTCCCACGCCAACGGGCCGCTAGCCGAAGGGGTGGTGGAGGGTGGTTGCGTTACCTGTCCCTGGCACGGCTCCCGCTTCGACCTCGCCAGCGGGCAGCCGCAGGGTGGCCCTGCGGTGAAGCCGGTCCCCACTTATCGTGTGAAGGTGGAGGGCGGCGAGGTGTTTCTCGGCGCCGGCGAGGCGGCGGCCGCGACGAAGAGAGGCTGATTTAGCACAGTCGCAAGGCTAGCATCAGGCCGTGGTGTTTAAGCCTAATACCTTCATACGGAGATTGTAGGCTAGAGGGTGTTAGTGTATCCTAACATCGGGCCACCAGAGAGGCGATTGGCGCATGACTTCCACACAGCCGACCACGACGATAGAGGACTACCTCCAGACCATCTACAGCCTCCAGACCGAGGGCGAGACGGTGATCTCAGCTCGTCTGGCCCGCTGGATGCGGGTGACGCCGCCCACCGCCTGGGCTACGGTGCACCGCATGGAGCGCGACGGCCTGGTGGCGATCGACGACAGGAAGGTGATCCGGCTGACCCGCAGGGGGCTGAAGCTGGCTGAGAACGTCGCCCGGCGTCACCGCCTCTCCGAGCGGTTCCTCACGGACATCCTCGGCCTCGGCTGGGCCGAGGCGCACGAGGAGGCCCACCGGTTCGAGCATGGCATTTCGCCGCGTGTGGACGAGCGCATCTTCGCCCTCCTCAACCACCCGACGACCTGCCCCCACGGCAGCCCCATCCCCGGCACGGGCGCCAAGCTGGACCCCAACCTGGTGCCCATGGACGGCCTGAAGAAGGGAGATAAGGCAACCGTTCGCTTCATCTCCGAGGAGCTGGAGGAGGACCTGGAGCTTCTGCGCTACCTGGAACGGGGCAACGTCAAGCCGGGCCGGGAGATCACGGTGCAGGAGATGGTCCCCTCCACCGGCGTGCTGGTCATCGAGACCGGCGGCCAGAGCGTCTCCCTGGGGCTGGCGGTGGCGGCCAAAATCCGCGTCGAGACCTCGCGGCGCTCGGCGAAGGCCGCCGCCGGGGCGTAGGTTTCAGGGCTCACAAGCTGATCTTGCCCTCGATGACCGTCACGGCGTGGCCGCCTATCTCGATTCCGCGGCCGTCATCGAACACTCTCACGAAGACCTCCCCGTTACGCCCCATCTCGGTCCCCTGGCTGGCCACGTACTCGTCGCCGATGTCCTTCAGCATTCCTGTCTTGGAAAGGTATGCGGCCACGGTGGCGTTGCCGCTTCCGCAGACGGGATCCTCGAGGATGCCCGCAGCCGGCGCGAACGAGCGAATATGCACGGCAGGCCCATCGCCGGAGGGGAAGCCGAACACGTTTACACCCACTACGCCCAAGTCATGGCTCAGTTTGGCGACGGCGGCCATGTCCGGTTCCAGGCGGCGGACCGAATCCACATCCTCCATGTGAACCACCAGCCAGACGGGCCCGACATCGATCGCCATGGGGGCCGGACTGCTGACGATCTCCGCTCCCAGGGCGGCGGAGATCGCTTCCGCGGTTTCTCCAAAGTCGCGCAGGAGCTTCGCCTCTGGGACGCGTACGAAGATGCGCCTGTCCGCGCCTGTACCGTCCACTGTTAAGGGCAGCACTCCCGCCAAACACTCTTGGCGGAGGCTGCTGGATTCGGGAGGCAGGATGCCGCTTTCCAGGACGGCGTGGGCGGAGCCAACGGTCGGATGGCCGGCGAAGGGCAGTTCGCCTGTGGGAGAGAAGATGCGTAGCCGGTAATCGGCCTCTGACGTCGACGGCTTCAGCACAAACGTTGTCTCGGAGAGGTTCGTCCAGGCGGCGATGCGCTGCATCTGTGCGGGGTCGATGTCGTCTGCGTCCAGCACGACGGCCACGGGATTGCCCAGGAAGGGCCGGCCGGTGAACACGTCTACCTGCTTGAACCTGTAGGTGGGCATAGTGCGGCCTTTCAAACTGATTGAGCGCTTTGATTGTACTAACGAGGCGCTTCAGAAAACGTCACGGGGGCGCCGCTCGCGAATTCAGGCGTTGCGCCGAAACCGTCTAGCGCTTGGCCAGCTCCGGGCGGCCGGACCAGGTCCAGGCCAGGTTGGTGCGGGAGACGCCCATGAGCATGCCGTGCAGCGCCGTGGGGTGGATGAACAGCCCTTCCGGGTTGGGGTCGTCCGTGCGACCGGCGTAGCGAGCGCCCCGCGCCTCAAGTGCGCTCTGAACCGCCGCCACGTCGTCCGTCTCCACATACCCCATGTATATGCTCTGGCCGCGCCTGGCATGGAATCGGCCCATGGCCCGCGACGGCTCCGTGGTCTGGGACAGCTCTATGCGGTCTAGCTGTTGCGGCGGGTTGAACAGCGTGAGCTGGCCGGTGTAGCCGTACTGCTCGCTCTCGATGGGCGAGAACTTGGAGGCGTCGAGCTCGAACATATCGGCGTAGAACGCCGCCGCCTGCTGGTGGTCGTCCACGAGGTTCGTCACCTCGTACAGCCACTTGACGAGGCCCACGGGCGAGCGCTCCTCGTGCGGCGATAGGACGATGTTCATCCCCGGCGTCTGGTCCGAGGCCCCGCCTGCCGGACGGGCAGGGATGAACAGCCGCCCGTCCTCCTCGCTGTGGGTTATGCCTCGCTCGGAGAGGCGGCGGCCGAGGGCGGAGAGGTCGGTGGTGGAGAAGCCGACGCCCAGGATGCCCTCACCCCAGCGCTCCAGATGCGTTGCGACCGGGCCCTCGCCGGCCGGCTCCAGCAGATCGAACTCGGAGATGCCCGCCTGCACCACCGTTCGCCGCGCCGCCAGGAGCTTGCTGGTCTCATCGCGAACGGGTTCGGCGCCCAGGATGGCGTGGAACGTGTCCGCTGCCGCCGCGCGGTCGCGGACGGCGAGAAGCATCCGGTCGACGTATTTGAGCATGGGTGCGCCTCCTCATAGGTGTATGTGACGCTGGCACGGCGATTCTAGCATAAGTTTGATCTTTTCAAGCAGAAACAGCCTCCCTATCATTAGAAGTCGATCCTGGAAGGAGGCCGACCGATGACTACCATTACGGATACCGTGCTGCTCGAAGTCGCCGAGCACGTCGCGACCGTGACGTTGAACCGACCCGAGAAGCTTAACGCCCTAAGCGGCGAGTTGATGGACTCGCTCGTCCCGATTATCGAGAGGCTGGCCGAGGACGCGGAGGTGCGCTGCGTGGTGATCACCGGCGCCGGCCGCGGCTTCTGCGCCGGCGGAGACATCGCCGGTATGTCCTCCGGCGAGGCGGTGCCGAACGAGAGCCCAATCGCCCATCTCCGCCGCCGTGAGGAGGTCTCTCGGCTGCTGCACGAGATGCCCAAGCCGACGATCGCCATGATCAACGGCCCGGCGGCCGGCGCGGGGCTGAGCATCGCTCTGGCCTGCGACATCCGCATCGCCGGGGAGAGCGCGCGCATGGGCACCGCCTTCGTGCGGGTCGGCTTCTCCGGCGATTACGGGGGCACGTGGATGCTCCAGCGGCTGGTTGGGACGGCCAAGGCCCGCGAGCTCTACTTCACCGGCGACCTGATCGACGCGCGAGAGGCGGAGCGCATCGGACTGGTGAACCGCACCGTGCCCGACGATCAGCTGGCCGGCGAGACGCGCGCCCTGGCCGAGCGCATCGCCAAGGGGCCGCCTATCGCCCTCGCTCGTATGAAGCAGAACCTGAACCTGGGGTTGCACTCTGACTACGCTACTCTGTTGGACGCGGAGGCGGAGGGGATGGTAATAACCGGCGCCACGGAGGACAGCAGGGAGGCGCTAAAAGCGTTCCTGGAGAAGAGGACGCCCACGTTCCACGGGCGGTAAGGGGCTAATACCCGTTCAGGGCGTCGATGAGGCGGCGCAGGCGGCCGTAGCTGCGCTGGTTGAAGTCCAGCGCTAGCCGTGCCAGTTCGGGGATGTCGCCTTCCTCAACCTCAGCCTCGGACGGCTCCACCGGTCTCAGCGTACCGGAGCGCAGGATATCAGCGAACTCCTCCGCGAGGCGGGCCAGGGCGCGCTCGTCGGGGAGGCGCTGGAGGCGCAGGACGAGGACGCCGTCGACGTAGCGCTGGGAGTGGTAGTTGCGGTAGAACCCCTCGATCTCAGCCACGGCGGATTTGATGCTATCCGTGATGTGGACCAGGTCCATGTCCTCGGGCGAGATGAGGCCCTGGCCGGCGAGATGGCCTTCTATGAACCGCCGCCAATCGGACCAGTATCGCCCGCCTTCCGCCTCCATCAGCACTACGGGGTGCAGATCGCTCTTGCCCGTCTGCATCAAGGTCAGCAGCTCGAACGTCTCGTCCAGGGTGCCGAAGCCTCCGGGGAACAGGGCGAAGGCATGCGACTCCTTGAGGAAGGTTACCTTGCGGGTGAAGAAGTACTTGAAGTTGATCAGCTTGGGGTCGCCCTCAATGATGACGTTAGGCTCTACGTCCATGGGCAAGCGGATATTGGCGCCGAAGCTGCGCTCTGCGCCCGCGCCCTCGTGTCCGGCCTGCATGATCCCCGGCCCGGCGCCGGTGATCACCATCCACCCCCGCTCCGCGATCTCCTCGGCGAACATGCGGGCGCACTGATAGTTCGGGTCCTCCGGGTCGGACCTTGAGGAGCCGAAGATGCTGACCTTGCGCACGCCGCGGTACTGCTTGAATACCTTGAAGGCGTAGGCGAACTCCTTCAGCGACGCGTTTACCAGCTTCATCTCACCGCGGTCGGAGCGGTCACGGGCGACGCGAAAGCAAGAGGTGATCATCTCCGCTACCAGATCGCTATCGTTAGATATGCCGCTGGCCTCGATCAGCTCCGCGATGTTGGCGTCTAGCTCCTTATCGCCGGTGCGGTAACGGCGGCGAGTACGTTCGGCCCTTTCTGTCATAGCGTGTTCAGTCTATCACCAGCCGGCGGCCGGGACGCTATTATGAAGACATGCCGCGCACGATTCTGCACGCTGACCTGGACGCCTTCTACGCCTCGGTGGAGCAGTTGGACAGGCCGGAGCTGCGGGGCAGGCCGGTGGTGGTGGGCGCGCCGCCGCAGGCGCGCGGGGTTGTGGCCGCCGCCTCCTACGAGGCACGCCGCTTCGGTATCCACTCCGCCATGCCCATGAGCCGCGCTCTCCGCCTCTGCCCGCAGGCGGTGCAGGTGGCGCCTCGCTTCGAGCGCTACGGCGAGGTCTCCCGCAAAGTGATGGCGATCTTCCGCGAGGTGACGCCGCTTGTGGAGCCGCTTTCGCTGGACGAGGCGTTTCTGGACGCCACGGAACAGGTCGTGGCGCATGGAGGCCCCGAAGCGCTGGCCCGCGAGATCAAACGCCGGGTGAAGGAGGAGACGGGTCTCACGGCGTCCATTGGCGCGGGGACGAACAAGACGGTCGCCAAGATCGCCTCGGAGATGGAGAAGCCGGACGGGCTGGTGGTGGTGTCGCCGGGGGAGGAGGCGTCGTTCCTGGCGCCCCTGCCGGTGCGCTCCCTATGGGGTGTCGGTCCCAAGGCGGAGGAAGCGCTTCTCCAGATGGGGATGCACACTATCGGGGAGCTGGCGCGGGCCGGTGAGGCCGCGCTTGTCGAGCGCTTCGGCGTTCGCGGCGAATGGTTCCGCCGTATGGCTAACGGCCTCGACGATCGGCCCGTGGAGACGGAACAGGAGCGCAAGTCCGTGGGCGCCGAGACCACGTTCCCCCACGACCTGGCCGACGGCCCGGAGCTGCGCGAGATACTGAGCCGGGTGGCGGAGGACGTGGCGAGACGGCTGCGAGAGAAAGGGGTGAGGGCGCGCACGGTGGTCCTTAAGCTGCGCTATAGCGACTTCCGCACAATCA
>CAJXNA010000063.1 GCA_913056415.1 uncultured Chloroflexota bacterium
CGATACCGCGTCCGGCGGCGCGCTGGCCGGGGTCTCCTTGACCGAGAGGACGTCGTCCATGGACACGGTCACGTCGCTCAGGAACAGGGATATGGCGCCGTCGTCCGCGCCGGCGCCGGTGACCCGGCCGAAGACGGTCTGCTCGACGTCGAGCAGGGTGCCGGCCCTGTCCAGGGCGCCGACGACGACGGTGTAGGCGCCGTCCGGCTGGTCGACGCCGCCGGCCGACTTGCCGTCCCACACGAAAGTGTGTTTGCCGGCCCCGGTTTCGCCTTCGCCGACGAATACGGTCAGGCCGGAGGAATTCATGACGGTGATGGTGAGGTCCGTGGCATTGACGCCGAGGGCGTAGGTGAACTCGGCCCGGCCGTTCTCCAGGGGCACCTTGTCGCCGGTGACCTCGACGGTGGTGCCGATGAAGTTGACCATGTCGGCGACCTGCGAGGTCTCCTGCAGGTTCAGCAGCTTCTCCAGGTTGGCGTTCTGCTGGATCTGCTGCTCGACGCCGGCGAACTGGACCAGTTGTGCGGTGAACTCGTTGGTGTCCAGCGGGTCGAGCGGGTCCTGGTGCTTGAGCTGCGTGACCAGCAGGTTCAAGAAGCGGTTCAGCTCGTCTTGCAGCTTGACCTGCGACGTGGCCGACTTGGTGCCGTCGTCGACGGCGACCGTATCCGAAACTGCTCCGAGGATCATCTACCCATATCCTTTACGCGCGCCATTTCCCTCAGGCGCGAATGTCGATGCGGCCCTCGGCAATGATGCCGTCTGCGTAGTCGGCGGCGGGTGCACCCTCGTCGTCCGGTCCGGCCGTGGCCGTTTCGTCGTTCGGCGGGCCGGAGTCCGCGGACCCGTCCTCGGGCGCCTGATCGCCTTGTCCGCGCAGGTTGAAGCTCAAGCTTCCCGAATCCGCCTGCAGACCGGCGTCCCGGAGCGCCCGCTCCAATTCGCGGGCGTCGCGCTGCAACAGATCCAGGGTGTCCTTGTTGTCGGCGGTGACCACGGCCATGACCCGGCCGTCGTGGCCCACCTCGAGTTGCACGTCGATGCGGCCCAGCGAAGCGGGCCTGAGCTGGATGGTGATCCTGTCCACGCCCGCCTTGAGGGCCTTGGCGATGTGGACCGAGACCTGATCGGCCACCCCCGGCCGCGGGCCGGCGGCCCGCTGGGCGTTGGCCGTGGCGGAGGTCGCCGGCTGCTGGATCTGAAGTGTCTCGCCCACGGCGCCCGCGCCCACCTGCACGGTGGTTCCGCCGGTCCCCGCCTGGGGCTGGAATGTGGCCGCATTGGCGAGCACGGGGCCCTGGACGGGCCCTGGGGCTTCCGTTCCGGCCGCGGCCTGGGCCTGCCGAGGGGATGAGGAAATGACGGTAGAGACGACCCGCAGGCACTGCCCCATCTGTGAGAGCGAGGTCGAGATGCCGGTCGATACGGTCGAGGGCATGGCGGCGGCGCCGAAACTGATAGCGAAGGCCGTGCGGGCAGCTCCGGGCGGGGTGGGCGAAGGCTGGTCGGCGTCCGAGATAGCGGCGCACCTGGCGGATATTGAGGTGGCGCTGGGGTGGCGTATCCGGCAGGTCCTCTCGGAGGACGAGCCGGCGCTGCAGCCGTTCGACCAGAACGACTGGGCGGCGGCGCTGCGATACGGGGAGCGAGACGTGGAGGTAGCGCTGAACGCGTACGCGGCGCAGCGCGCGGCCAACGTCGAGATCCTCGCGGGTCTTTCGGAAGAGGGATGGGAGCGCCGCTTCAGGCACCCGGAGTTCGGCCCGGCCAGCCTGCGCACTCTGGTGCGGCACATCTCAGACCACGACCTGGCGCACCTGACGCAGATACGCGGGCAGGGGTAGCCGTCCCCGCTTAGGCTGTCCGCAGCCGCCGGAACTCCTCCCCCAGGACCCCCCACACCACCTCAGGCCGCGCGCAGCGGATCTGCGACATGCTCGCCGTCGCCTCGAAGCTCCAGGCCGCCACGTGTGTCGCCCCTACCTTCGCCGCCACCCTCAGGCCGGTGCGCAGCTCCTCCTCGCGGCCCTCCGGTACGGAGAACGCCTGTATCCAGAGCTGCAGCCCGCGGCCGTGCTTTCGTGCCGCCTCCGCTGCCGCCTCGCCGTACGCCCGCACGAACGGCTCCGCCTCCGTCCCGAAGATGTACCAGTAAGGGTCGCAGCCGAAGACGTCCAGGTCGGGGATCGCCGCCGCCGTCTGGAAGTCCCCCACGCCGAAATGCAGCATCGCCTCCAGTGCCCCGACTCCAGTCGGGGCCTCCGCCAGGCGGCGCTCCAGGGCGCGGGCCAGCCGCTCCTGCTGCTGGGGGAAGCCGTGGGCGGCCAGATCCGTCGGCAGCAGGCAGAGCGCGTTTCGCAGCCCCTTCTCGTGGCCGTAGCGGCACATCTCCGTCAGCAGCTCGACGAGCGATGACTCGCGGAAGGCGCGGACCTCGGGCGTGAACTCGGGAGGCATGTCGCCGCCGTGGCGCTCCCGGAACAGCGACAGGCAGGCCTCGCAGCGGCAGGCCCAGGCGCCGGAGAGGTCGCCCCGCCACAGACCGACGTAGAAGTGCGGCTCGTCCCAGAACAGCACGTCGCCCCCGGCGGCGGCGCAGGCTTCGATCCAGCCCCGCAGGAACGACCGGGTCTGCGGGTGGTTGGGGCAGGCCACGCCCACACGACGGCCGTCGGAGAGGAGCTGCCACGTCTCCGGGTGGTCCAGCGGGAAGCGGGTGAACGTCTCGCCGGAGAAGATGCCAGCCAAACCCCAGGGGTCTAGCCAGGCCTCCAGCCCGGCCTCGTGGCTCGCGGTGACGATTTCGCGCATCGTCTCGCGGTAGTAAGCCAGGTCGGTCTCGGTGAAGCAGTGGACGACGTACGTGCAGCCGTGGTCGACGATCTCCCTAAGGTCGGCGCGGACGTGCCGCAGCGTGCGGGCGGAGAAGTAGCTAACGCCGGTCTCCACCGCGCGCCTTCGAGAAGCTTGAGGCCGTCATCGCTGTGAGTATAGACTATGCTCCGGGTGCCGCCAGGCCGTAGGTTTGGCCTGACGCCGGGGAATCACGTATCATTCGCTCTGGAGATGACTTCTGAAGCCGAGTCCGAACCGCGGGGTCAGCCAGCCGCCTACTACTTTCGCGACGTGCTGCTCATCGGCGGCGAGGCGACGCGGCTGTACCTGGTGCGCCACGCCCAGTCGGAGGGCAACCGCGGCGAATACACCGGCCCTGACGATGATCCGCCCCTGAGCGAGGTGGGACGGGAGCAGGCTCGCCGCTTGGCGGGGCGGTTCGCCCGTCAGAGGGTAGACGCCGTCTACTCTAGCGCGCTGCGCCGGACGCAGGAGACGGCCCGGGCCATCGCCGGCGCCGCCAACCTGAAGGTGCACACGCTGGATGACCTGCGCGAGGTGGACCTTGGCCAGGCGCAGACGGACTACGAAGCGTTTACGGAAGAGAAGGCGCTAGCCCTGCGCGACCGTGTCGCCCGACAGCCGACCTGGGACTCGTTCCCCGGCAGCGAGGGCAGCGCCGCCGCCCGCCGCCGCATCGTGGGGGCGATGGACAGCATCGTCAGGGAGTGCGACGGCAAGCGGGTGGCCGTGGTCGCCCACGCGGCCGTGATCCAGACTTACGTCAGCATCGTCCTGGGGCTGGAGCGCGACTTCGTGTTCTACCCGTTCAACGCTGGGATCACGTCCATCCGCGCCCAGGGCGACCGGCGCGTCATCTGGCGTCTGAACGACGTCGCCCACCTGGACGGGATGCCGCCGGGGTTCGGGGGGATCTCGTAGGGGAGATGTAGTGGAGGGATTCAGCCCTCTATGGCGGCTTAGCTATTTCAGATCAGCCGCTTTGTGTCCGCCTGCTCGTACCGCTTCAGCTTCTCCTCGTCCAGCTCCAGCCCCAACCCCGGCTTCTGCGGCAGGTGGACGTACCCCTCGGAGTCAATGCGCAGCGGCTCGGCGAAGATGAAGTCGCGCGTCTCCGGCGTCCAGTTCGGCGGGTCGTAGGGGAACTCGATGTATGGCACGCCGGACGAGGCGGCGGCCACGTGCAGGTTCGCCACCAGGCCGATGCCGTTGGTCCAGGTGTGAGGCGTGAACACCTTCCCCGCCGCCTCCACCTGAGCCGCGATCTTGCGCGCGGTCGAGATGCCGCCGATGAACGTGCAGTCCGGCTGGTACACGTCGAGGCAGCCCTTCTCCAGGTAGGTGCGTATCTCCTCCGGCCCGCGGTTCAGCTCGGCCCCGGCCAGGCGCAGCGTGGTCAGGTGGGAGCGCAGCTCGGCCAGGCCGTCGTAGTCGTAGGCGTCCAGCGGCTCCTCCAGCCAGTAGACGCCGTAGCGTTCCATCTCCTTGGCGGCGGCGATCGCCGTCTTCAGGTCCCAACGATTGGGCTGAAGGTCCGGCGCGATGCGCCAGCCCCAGTTGGCGTCCACCATGATGTCGATATCGTCGCCCACCGCCTTGCGCACCGCCTCCAGCGTTCGGATGTCCTCGCGGACGTCAGCGCTGTGGAAGCGTAGCTTCAGCGCCTTGAACCCCTCGGCGACGATCTGCTGCGCCGACTCGACTCTGGCCTCCAGGCCGCGCAGCTCGCCGGTGGATGCGTAGGCCTTCAGCTTATCGGAGCCGCCGCCGAGCAGCCGGTAAACCGGCTGGCCCGTGGCCTGGCCGATGACGTCCCAAAGCGCCACCTCCACCGGCCAGGGCCGGCCGATGAAGAAGGCCATGGAGCGGAGCTGCGCGACGTGCCGGTCCAGGTCGAACGGGTCCTGGCCCATCAGGAACAGGCCCGCGACCTCCCAGCGCACGGGCACCCCGCCGGACCCCACGCCGACGATCCCCTCGTCCGTGTGCACCTCCACGATGTGGATTCGGGCCGAGGTGGTGGGCAGAGGCTGCCAGGTAGGGTGGAACGTCTTCGGCATCGGCATCTCGAACAGGCGGACCTTGACCTGGGTGATCTTCATCGGCAACTCCCGTGTACTCGCGGCTGGGATTCGCTCGCATCTTAGGTTGGCGGTCGTGCGGGCGTCAACGCACGATGGGCAAGACCGCACCCTGAAGGGTGCGGCATCGGGGTCCATGCCCAGCCTTTAGGCTGGGGTGTCGTAGTAGAGTGCCTCGAATTGACAAGGGCGAAGCCGTGTCGGTAGCCTTATGGCATCGCAGGAAGGAGGAGGATGTCATGGGCGGACCGCTAGAGGGGATCCGGGTGCTGGACTTCACCATCGCCCAGCAGGGGCCGTACGCCACGCTGCTGATGGCGGACATGGGGGCGGAGGTGATCAAGGTGGAGCAGCCGGGCCGGGGCGAGATCGGCCGCGTACTGGGGATGGACCGCAAGCGCGGCTTCAGCGCCTACTTCCTGGCGATCAACCGGGGCAAGAAGAGCCTCACGATGGACCTGAAGTCGGAGAAGGGGAGGGAAGTCGCTCTGCGACTCGCCCGCGACTGCGACGTGGTGGTCCACAACTTCCGGCCGGGGGTGATGGAGAAGCTGGGCCTGGGCTACGAGGCGTTCCAGCAGGCCAACCCGCGCATCATCTACGCCGCCGCCTCCGCCTTCGGGACGAAGGGGCGACTCGGCCGGAAGCCGGGGAACGATATCCTGGCTCAGGCGATGAGCGGGCTGATGAGCACCACTGGCGTGGACGACGTACCGATGCCCACCGGCGTCGCCATCGCCGATCACGTGGGTGCGGTGACGCTGGCGCTGGGCATCCTGGCGGCGCTGCTCGCCCGCGAGCGGACGGGCGCCGGGCAGAAGGTCGAGGTGTCGCTACTGGGTAGTATGCTGGCAGCCCAGTCCTGGGAGCTAACGCATTACCTGCTGACCGGGGAGAAGCAGCCCAAGGCCGGCCGCGGCAACGCCCATCTTACACTCCTCTGGTACACCTATCGCACCGCCGACGGCTACATGGCGATCGGCGGCGTCTACCCGGACCGCTGGCCGGACTTCTGTCATGTGATCGGCTGGCCGGAGCTGGAGACCGACGAACGGTTCGCCGGCGTCGGCGGCCGCATCCGTGGTCGCGACGAGCTGAATCGCCTGCTGGACGAGCACTTCTCGGCCCGCAGCACGGCGGAGTGGATGGAGCAGTTGGAGGCGGCCGACATCTTCTGCGCCCCGGTCTACGACTACGGCCAGGTGAGCGAGGAGCCCCAGGCGTTCGATAACGGCTACCTGGTGCGTACGCAGCACCCACGGCTGGGGGAGATCACGGTCGTGAACAGCCCCATCCAGTTCAGCCAGACGCCGACGTCTGCCGCAGCAGCGGAGGCCACACTGGGCGAGCATACGGCAGAAGTTCTCGAAGGCTTCGGCTACGGGGCGGAGGAGATCGAACGGCTGCGGCAGGAGGGCGTGGTCTAGCCCTGCCCCTCGCGCCTTTTCAACGCCTCTACCGGGCTGGGCAGCGGCCCGAACACCACCTCCGCCGCCCGCAGCTCCGCGATCTCTTCGGCGGATAGCCCCAGCAGCGAGGTCAGCACCTCGTCCGTGTGCTCGCCGATGGCCGGCGGTGGGCCCTGGATGCCGCCGGGCGTGCGGCTGAGCCGGACGGGAGTGTCCGGCACCTTCAGGCTGAAGCCTGCCGGGTGCTCCACCTCCACCAGCATTTCGCGGGCCTTAACCTGCGGCTGCTCGGCGGCGTGGGGGATATCGTTCAGGGGGCCGCAGGGCAGGCCGATGGTGTCGAACTCGCGCAGCCACTCCTCAGTTGTGCGCTGACGCAGCGCCTCGTTCAGCATCGGCTCAAGCTCCGCGTGGTGCTCCGTGCGCAGGGCCGGCGAATCGAAGCGTGGGTCGTCGATGAGGTCGGGGCGGCCGATGGTGGCGCAGAGGAGCTCCCACTGATTCGGCACGCCCCAGGAGAGGGCGAGGACGATCCAGCCGTCCTTGGTGGGGAACGCCTGGAACGGGGTCGTCAGGGGATGTCGGGTGCCGATCGGCCCGGGCGTCTCGCCGGTGGCGAAGTAGCGCATGAACGCGTTCTCCAGTATCGCGATCTGGCAGTCGAGCATACTTATGTCAATCATCTGTCCCCGACCGCTCCTCTCTCGCTCGTGGAGCGTGGCCAGTATGCCGATCGCCGTGTAGAGCCCGGCGGCGATGTCGCCCAGGGAGATGCCCGGGCGAACCGGCGGCCCGCCTGGCTCGCCGGTAATGCTCATGATACCGCCCATCCCCTGGACGACGATGTCGAGCGCGGGCCGCAGCCGGTCCGGCCCCGTCTGCCCAAAGCCGGATGTCGCCGCGTAGATAAGGCGGGGGTTGCGGGCGGATAGCGTCTCGTAGCTCAGCCCCAGCGACTCCATCGTGCCAGGGGTGAAGTTCTCCATCACCACGTCCGCCTTTTCGGCCAGCCGCAGGAAGAGATCCTTGCCCGCGGGCCGCTTCAGATCCAGGCAGATGCTCTTCTTGCCGCGGTTGACGGAGAAGAAGTAGCCGCTCTCGTTCTTGATGTGCGGCCCGGTGGTGCGGGCCACGTCGCCGAAGGGCGGCCGCTCCACCTTGATCACCTCCGCCCCCAAGTCACACAGGATTTCGGAGCCGAACGGCCCGGCGAGGACCCACGTGAGGTCGAGGACGGTTATACCCGATAACGGGCCGGCGGCCTGCTTCGCTTTGGGCATGGCAGACCTATGATAGCGAGAGGATGTGCGGTTGGGCTAGGGCTTAGGCCTCAGGCTGTGGCTCGGGCTCTGGGCTGTGGGCGCCCAGAAGGGTTAGGCTGGTGCCATGAGGCGTCTGCTGGAGATCTAGGGTGGCTTCTTCGCCTAGCGCCTCACCCACCTCGGTGTCTACCAGCAGGTAGTTCTGGCCTTCCTGCTCAAAGATGTGATCGCCCTCTTTGGGGTCGTCCAGGGTGAGCTGGTAGCCCTCCTCGGTGTACACGACACGGAGAGCTTCCGGAGTACCCTCCTTCTTGCGGGTCAGAGCCTCTCGGAGGTACGCAGCAGCCTTATCGGTCACGGTTAGCATTGGCGTTCCCTTCCGCGAGGGTGCTGCGGCTCAGTGCAGCGCTATAGTTATGTTATGGGTGAAGCCAGGCCTACCAGCGTGGGCTGCTCTCCTTCTGCTTAGAGAAGCAATCGCTGCAGTAGACTGGCCGGTCCTGGCGCGGTAGGAACGGGACCTGGCAGGCGTTGCCACAACTGGCGCAGACCGCGTCGTACATCTGGCGGGATCCGCCGTAGTCGCCGCCGCCACCGCCGTAGCCGCCGCCGCCGCCGCCGCCGCGCCTGGCCTGACGGCAGGAAGGGCAGCGCTTGGGGTCCTGGTATCCGCGCTCCGAGTGGAACTGCTGATCATCCGAGCTGAAGACAAACTCAGAGTTACACTCCACACAGGTAAGGTTTCGATCTTCGTAGGCCACTCGATGACCTCCTTTCTCTCTCCTGGGTTAAGGTCCGGTCATCGAGTCGAAGCGGTTGCGGGGGAGTCGACGCGCAGAACTTTAACCTCGTCTACAACATGAAAGGCCCCGACGGGTCGGGGCCACCGCGTCATAGAAGGTACAATCCATCGCGGACTATAGTAGCACAGCGAGTCAAGGTCAGCAAGGGGCCGCACTAGCCCCGCAGGTGGCGGGGGCTTCACCCCGGCTTGAAGTCCGGATTGCCGTCGTCCGCGGCGGCGATGACGACAGGCTTCACTCCCAGCCTCTCCGCCAGCCCCGCTGAGAGCGAGTTGAGCTCCGCCTTGTGGAAGCCTGCAGACTGTTGCGCGATCCGGCCCGCGCGGTCTATGAGGAAGAGGGTGGGTGTGGCCGGCGGATCGTAGGCCTTGGATACCGTGTAGCCATCCGCGTCTGGCAGGACCGGATACGTCATGCCGTATGCAGCCGCGTAGCGGCCCGCATCCTCGGGCGTATCCTGCGCCACCGCCCAGAGCCTCCAGCCGTCATCGGGATAGCTCTCCTTGAGCCGGTTGATGTATGGGAACGCCAGGTCGCAGGTCCCGCAGGTAGTCTTGAAGAACACCAGCAGCACAGGGCCGTGGGCCAGGGCAGCCGCGAGTGTGTAAGATTCGCCGTCAGTCCCCTTGAGGGAGAAGTCCGGCGCTCTAGTTCCTACTTCGACGGTCATAGCGATTCGCTCCTGCGGACGATGGCGGCATGGCCTATGATACCGTACGTCAGGGGATGGCGCTGATGAGCGGTGCTGCGCGCTGACGGTTGGGGACGATTCGTATCTAGAATCCGGTCACTAACGGACCTTCA
>CAJXNA010000064.1 GCA_913056415.1 uncultured Chloroflexota bacterium
GCTGTGCTGTCAGCACGATATCGTATATCTCGCGGAAGCGCCCGTCCTCCCCATCTACGGTGATGGTGCGGGTGAGGTCGGAGCAGTAGCCGTCGACCTTCACGCCCATGTCGATGACGATAGGTTCCCCTGCCTCGATGGGGCGCTCGCGTGGCTGAGCGTGGGGCATCGCCCCCCAGGGCCCGGCTGCCACGATAGTCTCGAACGAAAGCCCGTCGGCGCCGTGCTCGCGGGCGTGCTTCTCGATCTCCCAGGCGACTTGCTGCTCCGTCCATCCCGGCTCGATACGCTGAGCGACCGCCTGAAACGCTTCGTCGCCCAGGTCAACCGCTCGCTGGATGGCCGCGATCTCTTCCGGCTGTTTGATCGCTCGTAGCTCCTCTACCAACGGCGGGGCGGCCAGCAGCTTTGGCCGCTCCTCCGAACGTATCTTCTCCAGCGTCTTCTTCATCGACTGGTAGGCGCTGACGGTCGTTCCCGCGGGCTCGAATCCGATTCGCTTTCCTGTAAGCCCCGCCTCGCCCACCAGTGTTCCGAACCAGCTCTCCATGCCGTCGCTGGTGCGGAACAGTGTGAAGTCGGGCGACTCCCGCTCCGCCTGCTCGAAGTAGCGAAAGTCCACGGCGATGAAGGCGGCGTTGGCGGTGATGAGCAGCCAGCCCATGGAGCCGGTGAAGTTCGATAGGTAGCGCCGGTTGGCCGCGTGGCTATGGAAGGTGTCCTCCACCGGTGCTCCCACCAGGAAGCCGTCCAGCCTTGCTTCAGCCAGACGCTCTCTGAGACGTCGCAGTCGTTCGCTCACCCGCTGCGCTCCTTCAAGATGGCGACCAGCGAGTCCAGCGCCGCGAGGTACCCCCGCCAGCCCAGTCCGCTCACCTGGCCAACAGCTATGTCCGCCAGGACGGAGTGGTGCCGGAACTCCTCTCGGGCGTGGATGTTAGAGATATGCACTTCCACAAACGGCAGCCTTGTCGCCTCCAGGGCGTCGCGAAGGGCCAGACTGTAGTGGGTGAGGGCGCCGGGATTGATCAGAGCGCCATCGGCGGAGGGCGACTCCTTCTGCAGGAAGTCGATAATTCCCCCTTCGTCGTTGGACTGAAAAGCGCTGATCTCCACCCCCAGCTCCTCCGCTCGTTTCCGCACCCTCTCTTCGATCTGCTGGAGGGTGGTGGAGCCGTATATCTCCGGTTGCCGCTGGCCGAGGAGGTTCAGGTTAGGGCCGTTGATTAGCAGTATGCGCATCTTCATCTTCGCGGGAGGTCTCTTCCTCCTTCTCGCGTGCCTTCAATCGCACTTGATTATAGAACGCCTGGGTGTACACGCGCCTCTGCTGCTCCTCCGTCACGTGGGTGTATATCTGGGTGGTGTTGGCGCTGGCGTGTCCCAGCAGCTCCTGCACCACCCTGAGCTCCGCGCCGCCGTCCAGCATATGGGTGGCGAAGGAGTGCCGCAGCAGGTGAGGGAACACCCGCTGGTCGAGCCCCGCCATCAGGGCGTGCTTGCGCACGGTCTTCTGCACGGAGCGGCCCGACAGCCGCTTGCCATCGCGGTTGATGAACAGCGCCGTCTCTCCCGCCCGCGCCAGCTTTGGGCGACCTTCGCGCAGGTAGCGCTGAAGCGCTTCCGTCGCCGGCCGACCGATGAGGACGATTCGCTCCTTGTTCCCTTTGCCGCGCACCCGCGCGAGCTGTTCGCCAAGGTCGACGCCGGCCACGTCCAGGCCTACCACCTCTGCGAGCCGGAGCCCCGAGGCATACATCAGCTCCAGGATTGCGCGGTCACGCAGCCCTTGGGGTACGTCCGAGTCAGCGGCCTCGATGAGCGCCGTAAGCTGGTCTTTCCCCAGGATCTGGGGCAGGCGCCGCTCCCGTCTGGGGCTGGTCACGCCCATGAGAGGGTCGCGCTCAAGGACGCCTTCTCGAACCAAGAAGCGATAGAAGGTGTGAATTGTGCTCATCTTGCGGCTGACGCTGGCCGAGGCCGTATCGGCCTCACGCAGGCGGGCCAGGTAGCGTCGGAAGGACTGCCGGTCCACCTCCAGGGGCCCGATACCCTCCTCGGTTTCCAGGTAGCGGCCGAAGTGGCACAGGTCGCCACGGTAATTCCGGATGGTGTACGACGAGAGGTTCCGCTCCGCCTTCAGGTAGCGGATGTAGGGCTTGAGGAGCTCTTCCATCAGGCCGGGGTTGAGGCTGGTTCCTTCTCCTCCACCTCTCCTCGCCAGTCGCAGGCGGAACAGCGCCCCTTCAGCTTACCTTCCTCTTGCTGCCGCTCGGCGGTGAGCAGGCCGCCGCACTGGGGGCAGGGCGTGGTCAGGGGCTTGCTCCATACTACGAAGTCGCACTTGGGGTAATTGACGCAGCCGTAGAAGGTGCGACCCTTGCGTGAACGCCTCTCCACCAGGTCACCGCCATCGCGCGGGCAGGAGGCGCCTGTCTTCGTCAGCAGAGGCCGGCGGCCCTTGCACTCGGGATAGCGGGTGCAGGCGAGGAACCGTCCGAAGCGGCCGCTGCGGATGACCATCGGTGCGTCGCACTCGTCGCATTTCTCGTCCGTAGGCTCGGGCTGTGGCTCTTCTTCCCCCTCTAGGGGGCGGCTGCTGCGGCACTCTGGAAATCCGGAGCAGGCCAGAAACCTTCCCCGCCGGCCCCAGCGCACGACCATCGGCTTGCCGCACTTGTCGCACTTCTGGTCGGTTACCTCCCGCTGCAGCGCCGCATCCTTGGCCGCGTCCAGGGCGCGCTCCAGGGGACGGTAGAACTGTTCCACGACGGGCTGCCAGGGCCGCTCTCCGCTGGCGATCTCGTCCAGCTCGTTCTCCATCTCCACCGTGAACCCTTCGTCCACGAAGTCCGGGAAGTGCTCCACCAACAGGTCGTTGACCAGGGAGCCGAGGTCGGTGGGCCGCAGCTGGCGCCCCTCCTTCTCGACGTAGCCTCTGTCCTGGATCGTCGCCACCGTCGGCGCGTAGGTGCTCGGTCGGCCGATCCCTTTCTCCTCCAGCGCCTTGACCAGACTCGCCTCCGTGTACCGCGGCGGCGGCTCGGTGAAGTGCTGGTCGGGGAACAGGTCTAGCAGCCGCAGTGAGTCGTCCGCGGCCAGGGCAGGCAAGGGATTCTTGCCTTCGTCTTCCTCCTCGCCGTTGTCCTTGCCCTCCTCGTAGAGCTGTTTGTAGCCGGCGAAACGGAGTTGGGTGTTGGTGGCGCGCAGCAGCAGCGCCTGGGCATCGGTCTCTGGGGTCGCCTTGATCTCGACCGATGTCTGGTCGAACTGGGCATCCGCCATCTGGCTGGCCAGGAAGCGCTGCCAGATGAGCGTATACAGTCGGTTTTGGTCGTTGTTAAGGTAACGGCGGACCGCTTCGGGCTCCCGCAGTACAGAGGTGGGACGGATCGCCTCGTGCGCTTCCTGTGCTCCTTTGACCTTCCTGCGGTACTCGCGGGGTGAAGAGGGAACGAATTCCTTGCCGAACTTGGCGCCAATGTGCTCGCGGGCCTCCCTTAGCGCCACCTCCGCCACCTGCGTGGAGTCCGTGCGCATGTAGGTGATAAGGCCCACTTCGCCTCGCGAACCCAGCGGCAGCCCCTCGTAGAGCTGCTGGGCAACCACCATCGTCCGCTTGGCCGAGAATCCCAGTCGCCGAGATGCCTCTTGCTGGAGGGTACTGGTGATGAACGGCGCCGCCGGCCGGCTAGACTGCACCTTCTGTTGCACGGCCAGGACGCTGTACGCCGCGCCCTTAAGCAGGGCGGAAAGCCGCTCCGCCTCTATCTGATTTTCGATCGCCAGCTTACGTTTCTTGCTCTCGGCATAGCCTACCAGGCGGGCGCGGAAACCCTGTTCTGCGCTGCCGTCCTGCGCCTTGGCGAGATGGGCGTCGATGGTCCAGTACTCCCGCGGCGTGAACCCCTGAATCTCGCGTTCCCGCTCCACGACCAGCCGCGCCGCCACCGATTGCACGCGGCCAGCGGAGAGGCCGCGCCTGACCTGCTTCCAGAGGAAGGGGCTCAGGCGGTAACCGACCAGCCTGTCCAGCACGCGTCGTGCCTGCTGGGCGTCCACGAGCTGCATATCGATACCACGGGGGTGGCTGAACGCTTCGCGGACCGCCTCGGGCGTGATCTCATGGAACACCACACGGACGTGGTGCTTGCCCTCCAGTTCGGCAGCCGCAACCAAGTGCCAGGCGATCGCCTCGCCCTCGCGGTCGGGGTCGGTGGCCAGGTAGATGGTGGAGGCGCGCTCCGCCGCCTGTCGTATCTCCTTGACGGCCGACGCCTTTTGGCGGGGGATGACGTACTTGGGCTGGAAATCCTGCTCTGTGTCCACACCAAGGGCGGACTTGGGCAGGTCACGTACGTGACCCACGGAAGCCCGTATCTCGTACTCTGGGCCTAGTATTGCGGCTATCGTTCGCGCCTTCGCTGGCGATTCCACCACGACCAGGCTCTTAACCTTCTTCTTCGTCACCCTCAACTACCCTCCGTAGCTAGTCTGTGCTTCCCGAACCCGAACATAGGACATCGGTCCCATTTGACGTACGAGACCCTTCATCTCCAGCATCGCCAGGACGCTGCTAACTGTGGCGATGGGGAGGCCGCTCTCTCGGCACACCTCATCGACATGCGCGGGCTCTCTGCTTATATGACGCAGCAATGCCGCCTCCGTATCCGTAGCTGGCATGTTTTCTTTCATCTCTATCTGCTGGGGCACCATCGTGAGGTTCAGCTCCTCCAGCACATCCTCCACCTTTAGAACGAGCTTGGCGCCGTCCTGGATCAGGGCGTTGGTGCCGTGACTCTGGATGGAGAAGATGCTGCCCGGCACGGCGAACACCTCGCGGTTCTGCTCCATGGCCAGGCGAGCGGTTATCATGGCTCCGCTCTTGAAGTCGCCCTCTACCACCAGCACCCCCAGGCTCAGGCCGGACATAATGCGGTTGCGCCGAGGGAAGAAGTCGCCTCGCGGCTGTGTTCCCAGCGGGTAATCGCTTACCAGCGCCCCTTGCTCGATGATCTCCTGCGCCAGCTTGACGTGCTCCGGCGGGTAGACGATGTCCAGCCCGCAGGCGAGCACCGCCAGCACGCGTCCGCCCGCCTCCAGTGCAGCGCGGTGGGCGATGGAGTCCACTCCGCGGGCTAGGCCGCTCACCACGCAGATGCTGTTCTGGGCCAGCCTGTAGCTCAGCTCTTCCGCGACCTGACGACCGTACGGCGTTGGACGGCGCGTACCCACCACAGCCACGCACCACTCATCGGCGGCCGTGAGCTGGCCGCGGACGTAGAGTACCGGCGGCTGATCGTAGATCTCCTTCAGCCGCGCCGGGTATGCCGGATCGTGCCAGGTAAGGGCAGTGACGTTGTTCTTGGCCAGCCGCTCCATCTCGGCATCGGGGTCGATCTCCGCCCGTTTAGAGACGATGCGTGCTGCGAGCTTGCCATCGAGCCCAGCCGCCTTGAGCTCGGCGCCATCGGCGTTCCAAGCTTCCTCCATGCTGGGGAAGTGGCTCTCCAGGAGGGAGCAGCGAACGCGGCCCAGTCCTGCGATGCGGGTCAGGGCTACCCAGTACTTCAGTTCGTCCGGCGTGGTCATGGGCGTCAGGGTATTCTAGCACAGTGCTGACGATGCTCCAAAGAGGTAAGCGCCCTTAGCCTGTCTGGCTCTCGCTCTGGGGGTGAGGCTCTTGGACGGCGCTTTCCACCTTGGTAATCCGGACCTTCTTGATGCGACGCCCCATGACCGTCAGCACCCGCATCACCAGTCCGTCCACCCTCACCTCATCCCCGACGCTCGGCATGCGCCCCAGGTTGTTGAAGATGAAGCCGCCCACGCTATCGAAGTCCTCTTTCTCTATGCGCAGGTCGAACATCTCGTTTAGGTCGTCGATACCCACGCGGGCGTCCACGATCGCTTCCGTGGGGGTGACGAGTTGCACCGGTTGCTCGCGAGCGTCGAACTCGTCCTCGAGCTCCCCGACGATCTCCTCGATCAGGTCCTCGGTTGTGACCAAGCCGGCGGTGCCTCCGTATTCGTCCACCACGATGGCGATGGACATCCGCTGCTGGCGCATCTCGGCCAGCAACTCGTCTATCTTTTTCGTTTCGGGGACGAAATGGGCTGGCCGTGCCAGCTCACGGATGCTGACCGGACAGGTGCCTCTGGCTAGGTGGCGAAGCACCTCTTTGGCGTACACCACCCCAATCACGTTATCGACCGTGTCGTCATACGCAGGGAGGCGGCTGTATCCCTTCTCCACCATCATCTGGGCGACCTCGCTGAACCCGTCCTCCACATCCACGGCCACCATGTCGATGCGGGGCACCATCACCTCGCGCACGACGGTCAGCTCCATCTCCATGATGCCGCGGATCATCTGCCTCTCCGACTCATCGATGCCGCTTCCCGTCTCCTCTAGCTCCAACAGACGCACGAGTTCCTCTGCCTCTGACGCCGTCTCCGGGTGTAGCCTTCGCCACCAGTTGAGGATCGTCGCCACCGGCAGCTCCAGCAGGCGGGCCGGCCACCCGAACAGCAGCCGTGAGACTACCACGAACGGCCTGAGAATGCGCTGCCAGCGCTCCGGTTTCTGCGAGACAAGCAGCCGGGGCAGCGCCTGTAGCAGCATAAGGGCGGCTAGTGTCGCGAAGGCGGCGATGGCCACGGCGCTCCAGCTATTCCCTGTTTCCTCCAGGACCAGCGCCACCGTAATGGCCGTGATCCCTATCAGGGCCAGGTTACGGGCCAGGGCCAGCGCTGAAAGGGTTGCCTGCCGCTCCTGAGTAAACCGCCGCAGCGCCTCCATGCGCGACGTCGGCGGCTCGCCGAGCGCGCGCTCGCGTACGCCTGCGATGACCCCCGCCTCAGCGGCGACCACAAACATGAAGACGATGACCGCCAGGACCAGGAGGAACACTCCGGCCCAGCTACCGCTATCCACCCTGCTTCCGCACCTGCCTTCTGGTCAGCCCGCTCAGGGAGCGCGCAGGCACTCCCGCCACCTTGGCGCCGGCGGGAACGTCCTCAGTGACCACAGCGCCCGCGCCGGTCTTCGCGTCTTCGCCCAATCGCACCGGCGCCACCAGCATAGTGTCGCTGCCGACGAAGGCGCGGTCCCCGATAACGGTCACGTTCTTCTTCTCACCGTCATAGTTACAGGTCACTGTGCCGGCGCCGATGTTGACTTCTTCGCCCACCTCGGCGTCGCCCACGTAGCTGAAGTGTCCTACCTTCGTGCCCCGCCCGAGGTGCGAGGCCTTCACTTCGACGAAGTTGCCGATGTGCACGCCTGTCTCCAGGTGGCTGCCCGGCCGCAGGTGGCTGAACGGGCCCACCTCCACGCCGGACTCCAGCACGGCCTCCTCCAGCATGGACGCCACCACCGAGCATTCGTCGCCGATGCGCGAGTCCGTGATGACGGTGTTGGGGCCGAGGGTGCAGCGGGCGCCGATAACGCTACGCCCGCTGATAGTGGTGTTCGGCTTGATCTCGGTGCCGGCGCCAATCTCTACACCCGCCTCTACGTACGTTGTCGCAGGGTCGGTGATGAGGACGCCGGCCTCAATCAGCCGTGCGCAGGCTAGCAGCCGCTCGTGCGCCCGGGCCTGCAGCGCCGCCAGCGTATCGGGCCGAACGTCGGCCGACCTGTCGGCCCCGGTTGTCGTCTCGGCCACGCCTATAGCCTCCTACCGGCGCCCCGCCTTAGGCGGGCCGGTCGTCCGCGGTTCATCTTCAACCTAATCCACCAGAGGAGCGATAAACTCACCGTTCATACGGTGAGACGCAGAAATGCCGCCGCCTGTTGGCGAAAAGGGAAAAAGAATCGAAAAGAGGGGAGAGGCGCTCGTATGTGGGGGTTCGTCGCTAGTCAAGTGTTGATCAGCCCGTTTCTCGATGGTTATTGCGTGAATACATCCTATCACAAGCGTATAGGCTGTCAAGCCACCGGACGTGTTTGTCATCCTGAGCCGAGTGGGGTGGAGAACGCCCCCGGGGTGGAGGGCGAAGGATCTGACGCCTCGCCCAGAAGGTGGCTGGGGCCGCCCCCGTCCGCCCTGCCTACCGGCAGGCAGGCTCAGGCGGATACGCTATAATTCCCTCGAACCTGCCTACCGCGTGCCCGCCTCAGGAGGGGCAGGCAGGCCGGCTAGGTTCGATAGGCCACTACAAAGATGAGATCAGACGAAATCCGCGAGTCCTTCCTCCGCTTCTTCGAGGAGCGGGGCCACAGGCGTGTGCCCAGCGCCCCCCTCGTCCCGCCCGGCGACGTTACGCTGCTGTTCACCAGCGCCGGCATGGTACAGTTCAAGCCCTACTTCATGGGCCAGACTAAGCCCCCGCACCCGCGCCTGACCGGCGTCCAGAAGTGCTTCCGCACCAGCGACATCGACTCCGTGGGTGACACCTCTCACCTCACGTTCTTCGAGATGCTGGGCAACTTCTCCGTCGGGGATTACTTCAAGGCGGAGGCGATCCCCTGGGCCTGGGAGTTCGTCACGTCCAAGAAGTGGCTCGGCCTCGACCCGGACCGGCTGTGGGCCTCCGTCTACCTGGACGACGACGAGGCGGCCGATCTCTGGCGGAAGTTCCTGCCCGCCGAGCGTATCCGCCGCTACGGCGAGGAGCACAACTACTGGTTCTCCGGCGAGGTTGGGCCCTGCGGCCCCTGCGCCGAGCTCCACTACGACTTCGGCCCCGAGTTCGGCTGCGGGCCCGACTGCGAGCCCGATCACGAGGAGTGCGACCGCTTCCTGGAGATATGGAACCTGGTGTTCATGTCCTACTTCTGCGAGCCTTCGACAGGCTCAGGCCAGGCTAAGCGCACCCCGCTGCCCTCGAAGAACATCGATACCGGCGCCGGGCTGGAGCGGATGGCTGTCGCCTCCCTGTTCGAGCGACGGCTGGAAGAACAAGTCCAAGCTCCCTTCCGTGTACGACACCGACCTGTTCGCGCCGATTATCAAGCGCATCGAGGAGCTCTCCGGCAAGAAGTACGGCAAGGATCCTTCGACAAGCTCAGGGCAGGCTGCCGACCGCGCGATGCGCATCGTGGCGGAGCACGCACGAGCCGTGACGTTCCTCATCGGCGATGAGCGGACGCCGGTGATCCCCTCCAACGAGGAGCG
>CAJXNA010000065.1 GCA_913056415.1 uncultured Chloroflexota bacterium
GCCCGGCTATGCCCACATCGTAATAGCGTTCCGCCTGGCTGCCCATGAGCTCCGCTGTCACCGCCGCCTCCTCCGCCACCGGCAGGTCAGACGTGCCGGCGCAGAGGACAACCACGCCCGGCCAGCGCGGCTCCCGGCTGCGGTCCAGAGTAATAGCGCGGGCATCCGCGTGGTAGTGCGCGTCCGGCAGACGCTCTTTGACCGCGCCATAGGTTTCTACATCCACCCGAGTGATCAGCAGACGGTCCGAACCAGCGGCCAGACGCTCCGCGATGGCGACCACCTGCTCCTCACTCTTCCCCTCGCCCAGGATAACCTCCGGGAAGCCGCGGCGAAGAGCTCGATGATGGTCCAGCTCCGCGAAACCGATGTCTTCGTAGGGCAGGCGGCGCAGATGCTCCAGCATCTCCTCCAGGGATAGAGAACCCTGCTGGAAGGACTGTAGCAGCTCCCGCAACTTTGACTCGTCCGTAGCGACCCTCCTTCGTAGAGCAGGGCGTATTGTAGCATCGGCCTCTCGCTTGCGTAAACGGACGGGCGGCCCCGATAATGGCCGCAACATGCGTTCCTGGCCCGCTCCTGCCATGCTCTGGTTCGTCCTCCTGGCCGGGTTCGCCGTCCTCAGTGGATTCGCCGCCGCTTATGACCGCTTCCCAGCCGACCTATGGCTCGCCCAGCGTTTGCAGGAGATAGACGCTGCAGCCTTCGAGCGGGCGCTGGACTGGACGGAGGACCTGGCCGATATCCCATGGATCATCGTCGTGTGGCTCGGCGGCGTCGCCGCCTTGTTCGCGGCGGCCCGCCGCTGGGAGGCGCTGCTCCTCCTTGCCAGCGTGCTCGCCAGGCCCCTCAACGCCGGCGTCAAGGAGCTGATCGACCGGTCGCGGCCCTCGGCGGACCTGGTTGCGGTCAGTGATTACCCGTCCAGCCCCGCCTTCCCCAGCGGCCACGCCGATGGCGTCATAGTCCTCTACGGCCTCCTGTTCTACTTCATCACGTCGTTCGTTACTCAGCCCGGTCTGCGGCTGCTGGGGCAAGCTGCCTGCCTTTGGGTGATCCTGTTCACGGGTATGGAGCGGGTCTACGTGGGCGCCCACTGGCCCAGCGACGTCCTCGGCGGCTACTATCTGGGAGGCCTGATACTGGCCGCCATCATAGCCGGCCACCGGCTAATCGTGCTGGTCCTGCCTGCCGGCTGGCAGGAAGACCCAGCGAGAGAGTAACCATTATCATGAGCCTACGTTATTAGTAGCACGCCGCCATGAACTGGCTCGATATCGTAATCGTTCTCGTCATCGCCTTCTTCGCGAGCTCCGCCTTCCGTGCAGGCCTCATCCGCGAGGTAGTGACGCTCGTCAGCGTCGCCGTGGGCGTTGTCGTCGCCGGCCTGTTCTACGATGACCTGGCCCGCGATGTCCTCGTTTTCATCGACAACGAAAAGACAGCGCTTATTGTCGGCTTCCTCGTCCTTCTGGGCGCCGTCTACCTCGCCGGTCAGCTAATCGCCGGCATGCTCAAGCAGGCAGCCTCTCTCTTGCTCCTGGGCTGGGCGGATCACGCGGGCGGCGCCCTGTTCGGGCTCATCAAGGGGCTGATCGTGGTCGAGGTGCTTCTGATCCTGCTCGTGACCTACCCTCAGTTAGGTCTGAAAGGCGACATCGACGGCTCGGCCCTCGCCTCCGTGTTCCTGGACGCGGCCCCCCTGCTTCTGCTCGTTCTCCCTGACGAGTTCGAGCTGGCTGTCGACCTCTTCACCGCCTAGCTAAAAGCGGTAGCATTGCGCGGTTTCGCAGCTATCTGCTAATATTGGGCTCGGTGACCTCAAAATGGCAATTACCACCATCCCGGTACTGGTCCTCAACCAGAACTACGAACCGCTGAACGTCTGCACCGCTCGGCGGGCGTTCGTGCTCGTCGATAGGGGCAAAGCGGAGATACTGGAGAACGGCCGAGGTTACCTCCACAGCCCGACCACCCTCTACATCATCCCCTCCATCATTCGCCTCATCTACCTCATCCACCGGCCCAGACCTCAGGGCCGCCTCACCCGCCGTGACGTCTTCCTCCGCGACCGCTTTACCTGCCAGTATTGTGGCAAGCACACCAAGGACCTGACGCTAGACCACGTGCTGCCCCGGCACCGGGGCGGCGGCCATAACTGGCAGAACGTCGTGTCCGCCTGCAAGGCCTGCAACCACCGCAAGGCCGGCCGCACTCCCCAAGAGGCGCACATGCACCTCATCCGCGACCCCTTCCGGCCGCCCTTCAGCTTCTTTAGAACCTTCTACCCCTACCTGGAAGACCAGGTTGAGTGGCGCAAATTCGTCCCCGGCTGGGAGGTGGACGAGGGGTTCGCCTAGCCCATGACGCCCGCAAGGCTCAACCGCGAGATAAAGAGCTTCTGCGATGACTTTCGCCCTATACGCAGGATCCTGAGGGACATCGGGGCGACGTTAGCTGGGCAGAAGGATCAGGTCGACTACTTCTTCTTCCTCCCGGACTTACCCGGAAAGGCAGGCTCGAGACGGCTCAAGCTGCGAATCGATGACGGGAAGCCCCGGCTCATCTACTACTACGACAGGAATCAGCCCGGCTCGCGCTCTGTAGAATTCCAGGTCTTCGAAGTGAGCGACCCCCAAATCAAGGATCTCCTTGAGCTCGCCCTCGGAGTAAGGACGATAGTGACGAAGCGACGCGAAGTGTGGCAGAAGGGGAACGCTACATTCAACCTGGATTGCGTCCACCGCGTCGGCAACGTTTTCGAGGTAGAGGTTCAAGTGAGTGATGCCGGTGATGAGCTAGAGCAAGTCGCTCACTACAGGCACCTCTTCGGGCCCTATCTAGGGGCAGACATCACCGGCTCAAACGAAGACCTGGTGGCTGCCGTCAGGGACGCAGCAGCCGAACGCTAGCGGGTTTGCCATCTCCTAACACGCAGGCCGACCTGCTACAATCTGCTTGCCATGACCGAACAGCAGGACGAGCCGGAGATTCTGCCGCCGGACGTCCGCACAGCCGCCACCGAGCTGATCTGGCGCTGCGGCAACTGCGGCTACCAGCGGCCGCGTGCCGAGGGCCCGCCCGACCGCTGCCCCGACTGCGGCGCCCCCCGCGAAGAGTTCTACCGCGTCACCGAAGATTAATCCTCATCCCAGCGCGCTTAGGGACTACCCTGACACCTGCGACAGAAGTTCGTGATCCGCTGCCCCGCCGTGATCTCCGAGATGCGCGAACCGCAGCGGGGGCAAGCCTCGCCGCCCTTGCGGTGCACCCTCAGGTGGTCGCGGTAGTGGCCGTCCGGCAGCCCATCAGCCTCCATCCGCTGCCTGACTATGGGCGTCGCCCACTCCATCACCGCCCGCACCGCCCGAAACAGCCCACCCAGCGCCTCGTCGGTGAGCTCAACCCGCTTGCGATAGGGATGGATGCCCGCTTCCCAGAGCACCTCATCGGCATAGGCGTTGCCGATACCCGCCACGCACTGCTCCTTGGTCAGAACGTTCTTGATCTGGCCGCGATACTTCTTTAGCCGCTGCACAAACAGCTCTTCCGTGAGCCCCCGGCTCATGACATCCGGCCCCATCTCCGACCAGCGTGGTACCGCCGCCGGCAGCTCACCCTCCTCACGGACCAGATACACCTTCCCCATCAAGCGCTGGTCAAAGTAGCGCAGCTCCATACCATTGTCCAGCGCCAGCACAAACGCTGTCCTGGCGCGTCGCTTCTTCCCCGGATCGCAGTACTGGAAGCGGCCGGTGAGCATGGCGTGCACCACCATGAGCCGGCCACTGAGGAAGGGGAACAGCAGATACTTGCCCTGCCTGCGCACCTCGCCCAACGTCTCGCCGGTAAGCGCCTCCGCGAACTGCTCCTTTGGCGCACGCACCACTATCGGGATCGTCACCTGCGCCTGCGAGACGCGCGCTCCGGGCAACCGCTCGTTGAAGTAGGCGCGATAGCCCTCCAGGTCAGGGACCTCCGGCATCGCCGCCTCCTACTGAGCTTCCCGATAACGGGGGTAGGAGCCCAGCACACGGAAGAATGAGCACTTCTCCCGCACTCGCTCCAGACACTCCGCCAGCGGCTGCTCAGTGCGGTGGCCGTCCGAGTCGGCCAGGAAGATGTAGACGCCCAACCGCTCCTTGCTGGGCCGCGATTCGATCTTCGAGAGGTTGATGCCGCGTTTGGAGAACTCCTCCAGAGCCGACACCAGCAGCCCCGACCGGTCCTCCACGGCGAAGGCGAACGCTAGCGACGTCTTGTCGTCGCCTGTGGGCGGATGGTCCTCGTCTGACAGCACGACGAACCGTGTGAGGTTAGAGCTTCGATCCTGAATACCCTCCGACAGCACCTCCGCTCCATACAGCTCCGCCGCCCGCCGGTTGCCGATGGCCGCTGCGCCCTCCCGGCCCATCACCTCCTCAACCGCCGCTGCGGTAGACAGCGCCGCCTCCAGCGCCGCCTTGGGAAAACACCGCTCTATGAATCCACGGCACTGGGCCAGCGCCTGTGGGATAGAGGAGATGACCTTCACATCGCTGGCCTTGGTGCCCGGCCCTGCCAGCAGCAAGTGCTCGATCGGCAGCACAATCTCGTTACGCAGCGACAGCCGCGCATTCTGGATCAGGACGTCCAGCGTCTCAGTGACCGAGCCCTCCAGGCTGTTCTCGATGGGTACCACCCCTTCATCCGCCATCCCGGAGTCGAGAGCGGCGGCCACGGCGCTGATGCTGACGAAGGGGACGAGTTGAGCTTCGGGTTCGTAGCGCAGGGCAGCCTCCTCGCTGAACGTCCCGGGTGGACCCAGGAAGGCGAGGCGGCGGCTCATCTCTTCTTGTCTTTCGACCCTTTAGAACCGCTAGCTGCCGCGGAGGTGAAGGCTGACCGAAGTGCGTCTTCGTTCTCCGTCCGCGTTACCGCTACTACTTCGTCGCCCCCCTGCACAACCGTGTCGGTGTTCGGAACCCTCGGTTCGCCCTCTTTGTCGATGACCAGAGCGACGATCGACTGCGGGGGCAGCAAGATATCGTCGATGCGCCTGCCGACTACGGCCGCGTTCACCGGCACCTTCACCTCGACGATCTCGAGGCCGCCGCCCTTAAGCCTTAGCAACGGTACGAGCGGATGCGTAGGGATCTCCTGCTCGATCTGGGCGAGGATCGCGGCGGTAGCGCTCACGGTGGTATCGATGCCCAGCTTCTTGAAGATCTCTTCGTTCTTCGGGTTATTGATACGGGCCACCGCGCGCGGGACATTGAACTTCGCCTTCGCTACCTGGCAGGCGACGAGATTATCCTCATCGTCTCCTGTGACGGCGATAACCATGTCCGCGCGCCCGAAGCCGGCCATCTCCATGGTGGACGCCTCGCAGCCGTCGCCCCACAGCGAGATGTCACCCAGCTCCTCGGCGATGCGTTCCGCCTTGGTGCTATCCTTCTCGATGACCAGCACCTCGTGGCCCTCCTCAACCAACTCCTTGGCCAGGTAATAGCCCACCTTGCCTCCGCCCACCACGATGATGTACATCTAATCGCCGCTCCCGCGGCTCGCCGGCTCCCGCTCCAGCGCCTCCTTAAGCAAGCTCGCCCCCACCTTCGTAGGGCTAATAGTCTCAAGGCCCAGCTTATGATACAGCTCTTCCCTGATAGGATCGTATATTCGGCAGACCACACGCGGCACGCCGAAGATATGCTTCGCCATCTGGGCCGCCATCACGTTGCGGTTGTCGCCCTGGGTGACCACAACAAAGGCGTCCGCTTCGCCGACGCCTATTCGGGACAGCACCTCCTGATCGATGCCGTTACCCACGTGACGCTGCCCCCCAAAATCCGTTGGAAGGCGCCGAAATGCGTCCGGGTCTAGGTCAAGGATGGTTACCTCCTGGCCTTCCCGATCTAGCATGGATGCAAGCTCCGCTCCCACACGACCGCAGCCCATGATCACGACCTTCACTTGCTGGGACTCTCGACCGCCGACCGGCAGATGATCACCTGGCAGTGGGCGTTCCTCAGTATGTACTGCACGGTTGTCCCCATCTGGAACTCGCCCAGGGGCCGCTTGTATTCCATGCCGGCCAGGATGCCATCTACGTCCCGTTCGATAGCCTCGTCCACTATGGCGTGCCCAGCGTCGCGGGCCTGCAGGAGCTCACTCGTGATCTCGAAGTTCAAGGAGTCGGCCACCTGCTCCGCTCGCGCCAGGATCCCCTCGCCTTCCTCGGCTTCAGCGCTCAGGTCGGCATCAAACGGCAGTGTCCTCGCCACCTCTACCACGTACACCGCGTAAACCGTCCCCTTGTTGTGCTTAGCCAGGAAGCACGCCAGAGCCAATGCGTCCATACTGGCTTGGGAGCCATCCACCGGCACCAGTATCTCCCTTATCTGAATTGTATTGAAGTCCAACGCTAGATCAACTTCCTCGCAAGCTCCCAGAGCCGTCAACGTATTATATCCGCGCCCGTAGGCCCAATCAACAGATAAGGGAGGCCTCCTTGACTGGGGCCTCCCTTATTCCGCTCACTCTGAGCCTGCCTGCCTACCGGCAGGCAGGCAGAACGGCGCAACCTTCAGACGGTCGTGCCGGTTCCGCCCGCCTCCCCACCGCCCGACCGCCGCAGCCCGAACAGCCGCCAGGCCGCCAGCGCCACCAGCGCCGGTATGGCCAGCCAGGCCAGCACCACGCCGCCCACGATGGCGACTGTCCCCAGCACCACCACCGCGTCCTGCGAACCTTCCCAGGCCGCATCCCACGCCTCCGCCGCCCAGCCCTGCCCGCCGTCCGGCTCCTCCGCCGCCACCGGGGGCAACGTCAACTGAACGGTGATCGTCGCCAGGTCCGTCAGGCTGTCCAGCAGGTTCATGCGTCCCTGCACCTGCTCAATCTCCAACCGCACCGAATTGATCCTGTCCTGTACGATCAGGATGTCAGCGATCTCCTCCGCCTTCGTGAGCAGCTCCAGGTAACCGGCCTCGGTCGCCTCCAGATTGCGCAGCCGCGCCTGTAGGTCCGTGAACTCCTCCGTCACCTCAGAGGCCTCGCTGATCTCCGACTTTACCTCCTCAGCGATCCCCCTGAGCTGGCTCATCACACTCGCGTACACCTCCGCCGGCACTCGAATCGTCACCGTCGCCGTCTGCGTCCGCCGAGGCGCGACGTCATCCTCTTCCCCCAACTCGGAGGGCTCCTCGATAAACACGCTCGACCGCGAAACGAAGCCGCCGGCCGCCACAGCGATGCTCTCTACTTCCTGCACCGCCGCGCCCACGGCCTCAACCTCCAGCTCCAGCGTCGCCGTCCGGATGATCTTGCGATCCGCCAGTTGTGGCAGAGACAGGCCGCCGCCTTCCCCGCCAGTGCTCGGAGCCAGCGCGCCGGCAGCCGGTCCCTCCAGCTCTCCGACATCTTCGTTGGAGAACCCGAACGTGTCACCATCAACTCGCGCCTCTCCAGCGTCGCCGGGCTCTCCTGGAGCCTGAGCGCCACCGTCATCCGCAAACTGCTCGCTGCCGCAGCCCGCAATGACCACCGCCATCACGACCATCGCCACCGCAATCAAACCGATCCTCTTCTTCATGGTTCACCTCCGTGTCAGAGTCTTACCCTTTAGACGGATGCGAGACCGAGAATGTTCCCTAGGTTAGCTGGAGGATGGAAGGCTGTACGCGCCCGTCTTCGATATCCAGGTAACCGACGGTGCCCAGGCAGAGGCTACGGTGATTGGGGAACGTGGGGCTGCCGGGGTTGACGATGAGCACACCCTTCACCGTTGTGATCTCCGCCGCGTGCGTGCTGCCCCGCACGATCACGCTGACCGGCCCGCCGAAGAAGTGCTGCATCAGCCCCTCCAGCGTCCGTTGCGGCGGCGCCTCCGGCAGCGGGAAGTCGTGCACCAGCCCGATCCGCAACGGCTGTCCCTGAGGACCGTCCAGCGTCAGCACCCGCGACTCCCTCAGCCGCGGGTCCGTGGGCGGCTCCGTCCGTTGCCAGCCGCCGTAGTCACCGTTGCCGCTCACCGCCATCACGGGGGCGAGCGCCTCCAGCCAGTCGAGGACGGCGAGGTCGTACAGATCGCCCGCGTGCATGATCAGGTCGACGCCGCGCAGGGCGTCGTACACCTGCGGCCACAGATCGCTGCCTGCCGTGGGGATGTGCGTGTCAGAGATCAGCCCAATGCGCATGATGCGGCCCCTGCCTGCCCTGAGGGCACCTATGCAGGCTTGCCTTCCATCATCCTCACCACATACAGCCCGCCAGCACCGAGGAGCAAAGCGCCGATGGCGACGCGTCTAGGGGGCGCAAGAGATCAGGAAGAAGGCTTTGTAAGGGAGCACGTCAAACAGGTTAATCGTCCCGTTCTGGTCCTGCAAGTCGAAGCGGGGGTTGTAGTCTGGGTCGGGGTCTGTTGTGTTGAAGTGCTGCTTCATGGGGAGGACGTCGAGCAGGTTGACGAACTGATTGTCGTCGGCATCGACGGGCCAGGCGTCCGGTGGGCCCTCATCGTCGGCGCCGGCGGTGTCGTTGCAATGGTCGCTGGGGTCGGTGCCCATGAAGTTCTCGGCGTCCGTCGTGAACCCATCGCAATCGGGGTCACCGGCTGGAACCGGCCAGGGCGGAAGGGACTGGTCGGAGTTCGGCCAGGCCGGGCAGTTGTCGATCGTGTCGAACACCCCGTCGCTGTCGGTATCTGCGGCGGCTTCCACTGCCAGGGCGGCGTCGATGGGGGTGGTGTCGGAGCCCGCGGTGACCGCTACCAGGTCGGCGGAGGCGAAGTCCGTCTTGTCGTTGTACCACTCACTGAGGTGGGTGGCGGTGGGGTAGCCGCAGTCGGTGAACTGGACCTTGTAGCTTCCCGTGGCGAGGCCGCCCACGCTGTAGTCGCCGGAGAAGTCGGTGAAACCTGAGCCCACCCAGAAGAAGGAGCTGTCGTAGACGTCGACGCAGATGTCGGGCAGAGGTGTGCCGGTGCCCTGCTCGGTGACGGTGCCCGAGATCGAGCCGCCCACCGCCAGGGCGGCGTTGATGTTGGGGGTGTTGGCCCCGGCGGTGACGGAGACCAGGTCGGCGGAGGCGAAGTCCGTCTTGTCGTTGTACCACTCACTGAGGTGGG
>CAJXNA010000066.1 GCA_913056415.1 uncultured Chloroflexota bacterium
CGACCTCGCCGTGAGCCGTTCGGGCGTCCCCGGCTGCGCCGAGCGGCTGCCCGGCGAAGGACGTGCCGTCTTCCAGGACGAGGAGGGCGTTAGCGGTCATCGAACACCACCTGCCCCTCGTACACCGTCGCCACCACCCGGCCGCGGAGGGTGCGACCGGCGAGAGGCGTGTTGCGCCCCTTGCTGGCGAAGCGCTCAGGCTCCACTGTCCACTCCGCCTCAGGGTCGATGAGCGTCACGTCGCCGGGCGCACCGACGGACAGCGTTCCGATGCTCTCGATGTGCCGGTCGAGGCCGAGGGCGCGCACGGGGCCGATGGTCAGCTTCTCGATGAGCGCGGGCAGCTCGACGCGACCGTCGTGGACGAGCGACAGGCAGAGGCCCAGGGCGGTCTCG
The DNA here is from genome assembly GCA_913056415.1 of uncultured Chloroflexota bacterium. Taxonomy (GTDB): domain Bacteria; phylum Chloroflexota; class Dehalococcoidia; order SM23-28-2; family RBG-16-64-32; genus JADFNQ01. Next base: position 397 of record CAJXNA010000066.1, read on the forward strand.
AGGCCGCTGATACCCATAGCCGCCTGGTCGAACTCGCAGAGCTTGTCCTCCACGGCGTGGGGGGCGTGGTCGGTGGCGATGCAGTCGATCGCGCCGTCCAAGAGGCCGGCGAGGCAGGCGGCGGCGTCCTCGGACGTGCGCAGGGGCGGGCTCACCTTGGCGTTGGTGTCGAATGCGAGGCCACCGGGGGTCTCCGCCGGGCCCAGGAGGACGGCCTCGTGGCTGAGGCAGAGGTGGTGGGGCGTAACCTCCGCTGTCACCGGCAGGCCAGCGGATTTAGCACGACGGATGAGCTCGACGCTGCCCACCGTGCTCACGTGGGCGATGTGAACTTGTGCGCCGGTCAGCCCGGCGAGTGCGATATCGCGAGCGACCATCGACTCCTCGGCGGCAGCGGGCACCCCCTGCAGGCCGAGACGGACAGCGACCCAGCCCTCGTGCATCACGCCGTCCGCCGATAAGGCGGGCTCCTCGCAGTGGTCGATGACGGGCAGGCCCAGCCCGCCTGCAGGCGGGCGCAGCATGGAGGCGTACTCCAGAGCGCGGCGCATCAGGTGGGCATCGGTGACGGGCGAGCCGTCGTCACTGAAGGCGACGGCCCCAGCCGCGGCGAGCTCGGCCAGCTCCGCCAGCTCCCTGCCCTGGCGGCCCTTGGTGACGCAGCCGATGGGCAGGACGCGGATGGCGCCCTCCGCCTGCGCCGTCCGCAGGACGAACTCGATGATGGCGGCGGTGTCGGCGGCGGGCTCCGTGTTGGGCATGGCGCAGACGGTGGTGAAGCCGCCGCGGGCCGCAGCCAGGGTACCGCTGGCGATCGTCTCCTTGTGCTCGAAGCCGGGCTCGCGCAGATGGGTGTGGGTATCTACGAAGCCGGGGCAGACGACCAGGCCCGTGGCGTCGACCGCTTCGCGGGCTTCCTTGCCAGCGTCCGGCGACACGGCGGCGATGCGTCCATCGGCGATGAGCACGTCAGCAACGGCGTCCAGACCGCTAACGGGATCGATGACGCGGCCACCACGGATGGTGAGCGATTCGCTCACGGCTTTCCCCTGGCCAGAAGGTAGAGGACGGCCATGCGCACGGCGACACCGTTAGTCACCTGCTCCTCGATGGCGGACTGGAGGCTGCGGGCGACCGCGGAGGAGATCTCGACGCCCTCGTTCATGGGGCCGGGGTGCATCACGAGCGCTCCCGGGCGGGCGCGGGCGAGCCGCTCCTCGTTCACCTGGTAGAGACGCGCGTACTCACGCAGCGAGGGGAGGAGACCGGAGGCCATCCTCTCCAGTTGCAACCGCAGCGCCATGACGACGTCGGCGCCCTCCAGGGCGCGGTCGAGGTCGGTCTCGACGATCACCGGCGGCAGGGCCAGCGGCTCCTCGGGCGGCGAGCCGTCCGGACGCATACCGTAGGGGAGGAGGGTAGGCGGCGCGCACACTACGATCTCCGCGCCCAGAGTAGCCAGACCCCAGAGGTTGGAGCGAGCCACGCGGCTGTGGGCGATATCGCCGATGATGACGACCCGCTTGCCGCGCAGGTCGCCCAGGTGAGAGCGCATGGTGTAGAGATCAAGCAGCCCCTGAGTGGGATGGGCGTGCCAGCCGTCGCCTCCGTTGACCACGTTCATCTCCACGCGGCGGGCCACCAGGTAGGGAGCGCCCGAGGAGCCGTGACGAATCACCAGTATCTGTGCGCCCACCGCCTGGAGCGTGCGCACCGTGTCGTACAGCGACTCGCCTTTCTGGACGCTGGAGTCGGAGGCGGCAACGTTGATGACATCGGCACCCAGGGCCTTGGCCGCCAGCTCGAAGGAGGCGCGGGTGCGGGTGCTCGCCTCGTAGAACAGGGTGACGATAGTCTTGCCGCGGAGGGCAGGCACGCGCGGCACCTCGCGGCCGAGCACCTCCTTCATCGCGTCGGTCGTCTCCATGACGATCTCGATCTCGGGGCGGGTGAAGTCGTCCAGATCAAGGACGTGACGCCGCTCCCAGGCCGGCTGCACCTCCAGGGCGGCGATGGCGCCCCCGGCTACGGTCGGTTCCTCGCTCATCGTTCTCCCTCCACCTGCCCTTCGACTTCGCTCAGGGCAGGAATGACGACCACCTCATCGCGGCCGTCGGTCTCCTCCAGCAGGACTTGGACGTCCTCATTTGAGGCGGTAGGTATGTTCTTCCCCACGTAGTCGGGCCGGATGGGCAGCTCCCGGTGGCCACGATCCACCAGCACCGCGAGCTGGATGCTGGCCGGGCGCCCAAAGTCGATCAGGGCGTCGAGGGCGGCGCGGATACTGCGACCGGTGCACAGCACGTCGTCCACCAGGACCACGCGCTTGCCGTGGATGTCGGTAGGCAGCTCCGTGGGCCTGATCTGAGGGCGCAGCTCCATGGCGGGGATGTCGTCGCGGTAGAGGCCGATGTCCAGGGCGCCAACCGGCACCCTGCCTTGGGCGGACTCGAACTCCTGGATCGCCGCCGCCAGACGTGACGCCAGGGGCACGCCGCGGGTGCGCATGCCCACGAGCACCACATCGTCCAGGTTGCGGTTGCGCTCCACGATCTCGTGGGCGATGCGGCCGACGGCGCGGCGGACGTCCTCGGCGGTGAGGACGGTGCGGCCGTTCATCCCCCTGCCCCCCACCCCCGGAACAGGGAACAAATAGCCCTCCCGCCGTAGCGACGAGAGGGTTTCCAGTTCGCTCCGTATGTTTCGGTCTTCCCTAGACCATGTGTGTAGACCAGGGCTGTCTCTCCTTATTGGCCTCACAGGACCGACTTAAAGGTTTGACCCTTCGACTTCGCCCAGGACAGGCGGAAACCGAAGTTCGCTGTCTCCCGTATGCTAGCACGGGGCGCTGCTGCCCGCAAGACGAGGGCACATGCTATGATAAACGCACCCGCAGGTTCGTAAATTCAAAGGAGGCACCATGGCCGACTTCGTGAGGGTTGCCAGCGTGGGCGACATCCCCCAAGGCGAGATGCTGATCGTCCAGTTGAACGGAGATGATGTCGTCCTGGCGAACGTCGACGGCGAGATATACGCCTTCGGCGGTGAGTGCACGCACCGCGGCGGCTCGCTGGGCGACGGGGTTCTGGAAGGGGTCGAAGTGGAATGCCCCCTTCACCAAGGGCGGTTCAACGTGAAGACCGGCGAGGTGATCGACGAGCCGCCGGACAGCCCAATCCCAACCTACCAGGTGCTGGTGGAGGGAGACGACATCAAGATCGCACAGGCCTGACCGGCCTCGCGAGTATCGCTGACAACTCTACCAATTATCATCAATAATTAGTCAATTTGTAGAAGGGTTGCTAAATCGTTTATAATACACCGCGAATGCCAATCCGATAGGCGTGCCGGGGTGTGGCGCCAAAGAGAGCTAAGCGGGGGCCGCGGTCAGGCACAACCTCGGCCAAGGGAGGTAGGCTATTCGCGACAGGCACACCCCTCCCCGCCGGACGCACCGGCCTGTGGGGGAAGACAGGCAACAGTCCCGCCGACCCGGGGCGAGGCAGGCGCTCACCACGCACCAGCGCTATCTCTCGCACGCCCTGTTGATCGTCCTGTTCGTCGTCGCGGCGGGTATGGCGTTCGGCGGAGAGCTCACGGGCAGCGACGCGGCCGGCCTCTCACCGCACACCAGTGAACCCGCCACCCGGGGGGCCGGCTATCTCCGACCGCCGGTGGTTCTGGCCACTCTTCCCGGCATCTCCCCAAGGCAGCAGGCCGATGCTACGATCGAGCCCACTCCAACGCCCGCGCCCGAACCTACGTCCACACCCACCCCTGAGCCGACTCCGGAGCCCGAACCCGCATACTTCACCTACACGATTCAACCGGGAGATAGCATCGCCTCCATCGCAGCGGCGTTTGCCATAAGCCCGGATTACATCTTTTGGAACAACCCTGAGGTCGGTAACGACCCCGACTTCGTGATCGCAGGCCAGGAGCTCCTGATCCCCAGCGTCGACGGCATCATCTACCGCGTCAAGCTTGGCGACACGCTTTCCGATATCGCCGCCTTCTACAAGATCAGCGTCCAGGACATCATCGGCTTCGAGCCGAACGCGCTCACTTCCGCCGGCAGCGTCATTGAGGGGATGACTCTGGTGCTTCCCGGGGCGGTGCCGCCGCCACCGCCACCACCACCCACGCCGACGCCGACACCGGCACCCGCATCTGAGCCTGAGCCAGCGCCGCCGCCGCCAGCCCTCTCTAGCGCTTATATCTGGCCGTTCCAGGGCCCGATTACCAGCTACTTCGGGGAGCCGCGCGGCGAAGGTGTCTACCACCAGGGGATAGACATCGAAGGCCTTGGGCAGGAGGGCGCACCGGTGGCAGCAGCAGCAGCCGGCCAGGTGATCCTCGCCGATGTTCACCCGGGCTACGGAAACTACGTCATCATACGCCACGCGGACGGCTCAGAGACGCTGTACGCACACCTTTCGGAGATCTACGTGGGATACGGCCAGTTCGTGGAGCAGGGCGAGACGATCGGCGGCATCGGGCACAGCGGCTACGTGATCGGCATCGACGGCAATCACCTGCACTTCGAGCTGCGGATCGACGGCATCCCCGTGGACCCGCTGTCTTACCTCCCCTGACGACGGAGGTAGATACACGACGGCGTAGGCGGCGCTAGGCTTCCGGCCCGCCAATCCAGCGGAAGTAGGGATCTAGGTCAGGCAGGAAACCGCCGGCCCGGAACAGGAAAACGAGGCCCACGACCAGGCTGAAGACGGCCGCCAGGAGCCCCGCAAACACGTATATCCACTGGCGCCGACGAGACGACACGAACCCCGCCGCCGTGGCGAAGGTGATGAAGGAGTTGGAGATGAGCAGGCCCACCACGAACATCATCAGGACGGCGATGCCCATGACCTTCGTACCCGCGCCCACAGCCGTGGCGATCACCAGCACCTGAGTGCCGGTTTCGGCGCCGATGCCGTGGATCAACCCCACGCCGTAGGCCGTCCTGACACCGTACTGGTCAGCACCGTGCACGTCGTGATCGTGTGGGTGCTCCCCACTGACATGGGAGCGCAACCAGTTGAAGCCGTTACGTACTCCCGCGAAGATGAGCATCCAGCGGCTGCGAATGCGAAACTCTCCACCGCCACGGAAGAAGCGATAGAGCGAGTAGAAGAGGTAGGCGGCCAAGAAGAGCAGCGTGATGCCCACGACCCGCTCCATGATCGGGTCGATCCAGTCCGGTAGGAACCCCGAGGCGAGGATGGCCAGCAGGCCCAGGATAGTAACGACGGTGCCGTGGCCCAGGGCGTACAGCGTTCCCAGGAAGATGGCGCGCCTTTGCTCCGATAGAAACACCGGCAGAGCCCCTGACTGCACACTGCCACCGGCGACAGGCGGCAGCCTCCCACCATCGGCCAGCGAATGGTGACTTTCGTCGGTGAGCATCACACCCGGCTCGCCGGTGAGCCAGCGCTCCTCTGAGTCCTGGGCCGCCGCGGTGGTGCTCGTGATGTCCGTGATAGCCGCGATGTGGTCCCAGTCGATCCCATGCCGGATGCCAAGCGCCAGGGCGGCGGCCAGCATGCCGATCGTCCCGCCGACGCCCAGCGTGAGCATGACGGGGCTCAGCGGCATGGTCACATCCAAGATACTCATCTCTTTATCGGTTGCTCCCCTCGGTCGGCCAGGAAACTGGCCGACAGGCTAACGCCCCTTGCTGCCACACCCCTTGCAAACACCGAAGATAGCGAAATGGTCAAGATCGGCCTGAAAGCGATGGTCCTCCAGCAGGGTGGAGGCGAGGCCATCCAGATAGCTGTTGTCCAGCGATGTCACCTCGCCGCAGGAACGGCATATCAGGTGGTGGTGGCGTTCCTTACCGATCCACTCGAACTGGTTATCGTCCGAGCCCATGTTGGTCTCGTTAACCAGCTTCAACACCCTGGCGGACGCCAGGGTGCGGTAGACCGTAGAGGCATCGACGTAGGGGTAGGAGTGGCGCACCTCCTCAAGTATCTGCGAGGCCGTTAGGTGGCCGCCGGCGTGACGCACGCTGGAGAGGATGAGCATCCGCTGCGGGGTCACCTTCTGACCCGCGTCCTTGAGGGCAGTGGCTGTTTCGGTCTCACAACTCATGGGCTCACCTCACGCTAAGATTGAAGCCATTGGTAGCAGATGCAATCAATGGCGTTTACATCATTTCGTAAGAGCAACTGGTTGTCAATAGGTAAGACGGTGCGCAGGAAAAGTTTGTTACACAGCGCCGGCGGAATCTGTCCACACGGATATATCACGGGATGAACGGATGGCACTCAATCCGTTAATCCGTCCTGAATTCGTTGACAGACGGGCTAGAGCGACTAGCCGCCGGCCAGGGGCGGGATCAGGGTTACCCGGTCGCCGTCCTGGAGAGGGTCCTCGAAGTCTACGCTGCGATCGTTGAGGACGATGACGCTGGCCATCTCCTCGGGCACGCTAAGCTGGCGGACCAGCGTCTGCACCGTGGCGCCATCAGGGAGCGTGTACTCGAATACGGCTTGGCCATCAGGGGAGTACTGCTCCAGGTAGGCCTGAAGCTCAACCGTTACCTTCATTGCGATCCGCCTATCTCCCGGCCACGGTGGAGAAGCCGACCTTCACGATATCGGCTGCCCTCTAACGTGTCAACACAGCACGGAGATGTAACATGTCCCGTAGTCAGCGCATCTAAATCAGGTGAGGGGAAAGAAGAGACATGCCGTTCGGGTTAGGGAAATCAGAGAAGCGTACGGAGGACGAAGATATGGCCCCGAAGAAGACCGCCGAGGGCAGCGAGGTCGCGCCCGCAACTGGCTCCGGTAACGGCGCCTGGGATGGTGACTCGCCAGCCACTGCGGACCCGCCTGCGACCGAGGATCAGGCGAAGACGGGCAAAGAGTACCGCGCCCCGACGTTCCGGCCCAACTACCTCGACGAGGACGCACCCAGGAAAGGCACGGCGACAACGACGCCGGCCAGGGAGCCGCTGGAAGGCGATACCTTCTTCGTCTCGGTGAGTAAGCAAGACGGAAGCGAAACACACCGCTTCGAGGACCCGAATGAGGCGCAGGCCTTCGTCGAGCAGCTCCTTGAGGAGGGCGTACCGCAGGAGGAAGTGACCGTCTTCAGCGGCCGCAAGCTGGCGCTGGCAGTGTCCCACCGCCCCATCGTTAAGCTGCTCAGCAGCCAAGAAGACTAATACCCCCTCCGCTTCAGGGCTTCAGGGCGCCACGCCCGTGCTATACTCCCCTCGACTACGCTGAACGAGGTGAAGTATGCCCAAAGCCGAGATCAACGGCATCGAGATCCATTACCGTGAGTGGGGCGAGGGATACCCGGTCTTCCTGCTCCATGGCTTCACGGGCAACCTGCGCAGCTGGGCGCTCCAGATCCCCGCCCTGACCCGCGAGTTTCGCACCGTCTCCATAGACCATCGAGGGCACGGTCACTCCCAGAAGCCGACCCGGCCGGAGGACTACTCGCTGGAGCAGATGCTGGAGGACGCGTACGGGCTCCTGGAGCACCTCGGCATCAAGGAGTGCTACGTGGTCGGCCACTCAATGGGCGGCATGGTCGCTCAGCACCTCGTCCTCGCGCATCCGGAGCCGGTGCGAGCGCTGGTGCTGGTGGACACGGCCGCTGATATGCCCAGCAGCCTGCGCACGCAGGAGCGGGCGCGCCTGGTGGAGATCGCCCGCGAGGAGGGGATGGAGGCGGTGTTCGAGGAGCAGATGCGCACCAACCCTATGGCCGACCAGTTGCGCAGTCAGCCGGAGATTCTGGAGAATTGGCGCCGGCAGTTCCTCCTGACCTCTCGTGAGGCGTACATCTACTGCGCCCAGGCGATCGCCAACCGAGAACCGCTGCTGGATCAGTTAAGGGCCATCCATATCCCAACCCTCATCATCTGCGGCGAGAACGATGACCCGTTCCTGGAGCCATCTCACCGCATGCACGAACGAATCCCCGACAGCGAGCTGGTAATCATCGCCGGGGCTGGGCACACGCCGCAGATCGAGAAGCCTGCGGAGTTCAACCGGACCCTCACGGAGTTCCTGGCGCGCGTGCATCAAGGAGTCGCCGCCGGCCCGAAGACGCAGTCTTGGGTGCGGCAATGATGAATAGAGCCAAGAGATGATTAGCAGACAGCGCGCTATCTTGATCTTCGCCGTTGTTGTGGCCTTCACAGCTGTCCTCGCTTTTGTTTTCGTTGCTCGGGACAGTGACGGTGACGTTGTTCCGGATAGCGAGAGTGACAGCGGCGGCACTGTTGCTGAAGATACTAATAGCGGTAGCACTGGCAGTGATAGTAGTGGCACTAGCGATACCGACAGTCGTATTGGCTACGCCGTGTGTGAGACGTTAGCTACTGTGCCCGAATATGATTTGTGTCGTGAAATAGTTAGATGCAATGAGCAATTCAGCGGAACGTCATTGAGGGTTGATTGTAAGATTAGAGCTTTCAAAGACGCCCTTGGAGCAGATATTGAAATAGTGTCTGTCACAATCGCCCTGGATGAGGTAGAAGCAGGGACAACAGCGCTGCAAGAATACGCGATAGAAAAAATAATAGAATTCAACATAGAAGGACTCGAAGAATTCGGGCCAGATTTCGAGCCATTCCCATTGCCAGAACCAGAGCCATAGCAGACAGACGTAGGCGCATGCAAGATCGG